>JAGMAN010000082.1 GCA_023130215.1 bacterium | reverse complement strand
GAATTTCACGGTTTTGAGCTACAACTTCCCCACAAATGCTTTTTGCAGCACCGATTTTTTCAACTCGTCCAGATTATTCAGCTTTTGCTTGTATATTGCTTCAAGACGCTTGGTCTCCGATGAAATTTCTTTGAGACGAGCAACTATTTTCTTTTTTGCTACATTCGGTCTAAAGATAAGCATTCCAGAATTGATTCTGATATTCTCATAACTGACCTCTTTATCATAAACCGCGAGGTTGCCGATTGTTCCTCTGGTCGTAAGGATCACATCATTGCGCTGCAGTTTTCCTTTACGCAAAGCATTGTCTTTTTCTTTTGAAATAAACATGGTTGTATCAAAACTAAACCCGTCAGGGCGCACGTTTTTAGTATTCAGAAAAAGGCAGTGTCCATTATCTAAGAAATCTGATTTTTTAGGATAATTAACTCCTCGATCGCCGTCTATAATTTTAAGAATAGAATCATCGCCCAGCTTTTTCTCTTCCCACTCATCGCCCGGATTGGCAAAGACGCTCTGCAAATATGACTCAAACAACTCGCGGGCGTTTTGCAGATTCTTTTCAGCGTTTTCTTTTGCCTTGGTTGTTTGTTTAAAGACTTCATCCAAAACCTTTACAATTCGCTTCTGTTCGGGAAGATGGGGGAGAGGAATTCCAATATTTTCAATTTGAGTTTTATTAATTGAACTGAACACTGCTCCTGCATTGCCCACAATCTCATTTTCATGCTTTTTTAGAAAATTAAACAGAAAGCCTTTGTCTATTTCTTTACTGGCTCTGATTGCGGTTAAACCTCTGCCAATACAAATTTTTTGTGTTGCAAGATTAATTGGTCCGACTGGAGCACGCACCGACATTAGAATGTCGCCAGCCCGAGCCTCTTTGGTAATTTCAGTTGTCCAAGTTGTGGGCTCTCCAATAAACTTTTCTGTAAATTCTTTTTTCCCTTGGTAAAAAGGCAACCCATTGCCAGTTTTATTATAAAATCTACCCTCTGGTGATTGACCTGCAATCACCTCACAAACCTCGCCGAGTTTTCTTGTTTGCCAGTTATTTTCTAAAATACTTATTTTTTTAGTTATCATTAATTTTATCTGGTTTTACATTTTTTATTTTTATTAGAGAAACCTTGAAACCCAAATTTATCAAGCTTTTTGTAGTATGCATTAAAGTCAATTTACTAAAAAATGGAATTTCAAAGGAACGATCGAATTTACTAATTATTCCATAAATAACAGTGTATTCACCATTAACCATATTAGGTCTCGTTGAAATATCTCTAATTTTATAATCAGGTCCTAGTTTGTTATTTATTATTTCTCGAAATTCTTTATCTAAAAGAAAATTTGCAGATACATATCCTTGGTTAAAAAGATGACTCAAAACACTTGAACGAGAATATTTTTTAACATGAATCATCTGTTTATTTTTTGTGTATACATCACAAAATTCAAATGTACTTCGTCCTTCAATTGAAATTAAATCCGCGTCTACACAAAATGCTTCATTTTTTATTGCTAAATGGGCATTATATGAATTTTCATCTGCGTTATTATAATCAATAAAATCCAAACCATAAGTATCGTTTGAGATAGTACTATAGTAATCTTTTACGGTCCTCACAAGGTTATTTTTAACCGCATACCATTTTCCATCCGTCAAAAAACAAGTCTCATTTCCCTCTGAATATTCAAAATAGAGGCACTCATAAACTCTCCAATGATCTTTTTGATATTCATTAGATTGAGAAAATCTATAAATACTATTTTTTGTTAAATGATATAGCTCAATTAACTCACAATCTAAGTATTCCTTAAAAGTATTTACATGGATGTCATCTAGTAAGCCATCTCTTTTCCTATGCGAATATTTAAATCCCCCGTGATCTGTCCAATCCAGAATCTCGGGAACAGTGAGCCATAATTTATTTGGAACATTTTTATTTATTTCATCTAATAATTTTTCGTTTAATCTTGCAATTTTAGAAAGATCGTTAATTTCCTTTAGTGCATCTATCCATGGGAATTCAGTTCTATAGTCATCCTTTTTAAATTGTTCTAAAAAATTAGTCAAAAAATCTTTCAAATCATTCAGATCACATTCAAGAGTGACTCTTAAAGAATCTTTCCCCGATAAACTTTTCCCAAATTTAGTAATGTCTTTAGATTCTCCTGTAACACTTCTTATTAAATCTTTCTCTACATCAATCCCAAAATTATCTGCAGCAAGAGGTCTGGCAGATTGAATCCTAGTTTGCATCCCATCAGATTCTAAGGTTTTAGTATCAATACTTCTAATGGAATCTTTTTTTACTGAATTTAATGTAGTAAGGAGACCGAAACGCTCTTCCCATACGCCTTTTTTTAAAAAATGCCTAGCAGCTGGTCCAAATGTAACAGCAAAAAATCTATTATGAGTACTTACTATCAATGCAGCAGATGCACTCGAAGAAAATAAATTCTCTATATCATATCCTTTAAATAATTTCATCCACGAGGGATTGCCTGTATTGGAATTTTTATAAAACAATTTTCCAATTCCATCTATTTCCTTTTCATTTAGTCCATTGTTAACTATACTCTTCTCTTGAGTAAATGGTTCTTTGATTAGATAAATAGTTAATGAATGTGTTTTTTTACTCATAATCAGCCTAAATTATAAGTTCCCCAATATTTTTAAAAATATCTTCGCTTTCTTTATCCAGCTTTTTCATTAAAGCTAAAATCTCTTTCGGCTCACGAAGAGTTATTTCATCATTCTTGTGCGGGTTCTTTACCGAAAGATCATAAATAGTTTATCCACATCAGCTACATTCACCGTCCAAGAATTTTCTGAATCTTCCTTTTTCTTCTGTAATTTTATAAACTCTGTCAGATCCTTTTCATTAAGTGGATTAGTCTTGCCGAGATTGCGATCAAGATTAAGCTGATAAAACCAAATCTTTCTCGTCGGCATACCTTTTTCAAAAAATAACACCACGGTCTTCACACCCGCACCGGTAAAGGTACCGCCGGGTAAATCCAAAATGGTGTGCAGATTACAGCTTTCTAAAAGCAGTTTTCGTAAATTAGTCGAAGCATTATCCGTGTTAGAGAGAAATGTATTTTTAATCACAACGCCTGCTCGGCCGCCAGCCTTAAGAATTTTGATAAAGTGTTGAAGGAAAAGAAATGCAGTCTCACTAGTTTTGATTGGAAAATTCTGTTGAACTTCTTTGCGTTCTTTGCCCCCAAACGGTGGATTAACTAAGACAATATCATAACGATCTTTTTCTTGAATATCGGTAATGTTTTCTGATAACGTGTTAGTATGCACAATATTGGGTGCTTCTATGCCATGTAAAATCATATTCATCGTGCCAATGATGTAGGCAAGTGATTTTTTTTCCTTACCGTAGAAAGTTTTCTTCTGCAAAATATTCGCGTCTTTGGTGGTCAGATTCTTACTAGTTTTGAGATATTCAAAAGCTTCACATAAAAATCCAGCCGAACCCGCTGCTCCATCGTAGATTTTATTTCCTATAGTAGGAGCAACTACCTTCACAATGGTTTTAATAAGAGGACGAGGTGTATAATATTCACCACCATTACGTCCTGCATTACCCATATTTTTGATTTTGGCTTCATACAAGTGGCTCATCTCATGCTTTTCGGCATGAGTGCGAAAACGAAGTTCGTTAATACGATCAATCACTTCGCGTAAATTATATCCGCTCTGTATTTTATTTTTTAGCTCGCTAAATATCTCGCCTATCTTATATTCAATGGTATCGGCACTTTCGGCATTGGTTTTAAACTTTTTAAAATAAGGAAATAGTTTATGGTCAACAAATTCTTTCAGATCATCTCCGGTAAGTGCTTTATGGTAATCGATTTTGCCATCTTTCCCTTTTGGCACTGCCCAAACATCCCACTTATATTCCGGACCAATAATGCCTATGTAAGTCTTCCCTTTAAGTTCTTCGGCGGTTTTTTTATCTTTTTCAAAGTCATCCAGATATTTAAGAAATAAGACCCATGAGGTTTGTTCCACATAATCCAGCTCACTGGAACAACCTGCGTCTTTATGTAAAATGTCATCTATATTTTTAAAAGTTTGTTCAAACATTGGTGCTTCTCTTAATGGCAAGGGGTCTCTGTGATTGAGGGTTTGTCGTATTATTGTTGCGAAGGTTTAGTTTTTTAGAAAAAATCATGATTTCTTTGCCTACTTTTGATTGATATGCACTGTGCCAAATTGTAAATTTTCTTTTGCGCATTTTTGCATAAAGCTTGCGTATGTACGAAACGTCATCATATGTCATGATCCACTTTAACGATGAATCTTGCAAAAATTTCCTTAGTTTTTCATGGTCGTTATTTTCGTAGTGATTAAGATATAAAAGCTTACCTTTTTGATAATAAGGAGGATCAAGAAAAATAAAATAATTGCTCATGTTTTTGCGCCGCTCTATCTTTTTTAAAAGGCTAATTCCGTCAAGATTGTAGACTTTGATCTTATTCTTAAATCTCTTAATTTTCTCCAAGCGCTTAATGATCGTGCTTTTAGTAAAACGGGCGTCAAGTTTCCAGTCTCCGGATTGTTCCATCCCCCCAATTGGCCCCCCTTCAATTATTCCTGATCTATTTGTTCTATTCAGGAAAAGCGTTGCAAACGCCAACTCACGGTCAGAGGACAATGCCCTATTATATATCTCTTTCTGCCTCTTCCATTCTTCGATAGTAATCTTCACTTCTAATATTCTTTCTATTAAATATTCACTATTAAAAAGCGCATTTTCCCAAAAGGCATAAATAGCAGAATCAAAATCGTTGATTATGATTCTGTTAACTTGCCCTGCAAACAATAAGGACAATGCTGCCCCTGCTCCCCCTGCATATGGCTCAACAAGAATTATTTTACTCTTATTCTCTTCTGTGAAATTTTTTTCAATTGCCTCAGCAAGAAAATTTGCAAGACGGGTCTTTCCTCCTGGATATCTAAAGGGACTAACAAATTTTAGTTTTGCTTTTTTCACTCTACGTCTTTTTCTTTTCAGGAACTGACGATAAAATAAACATAAACAACGGCTTTAGCTCATCCCATCCTTGCTGCACAGTCTCTCTATTGCTAAAAAAATAATGACTATGCTTTAACTGGTTCATGAAATTAGCAGTATACCCCATCATGCTTCCAATACCTTTTGTTTGCTCAATTTTCTTTACAAGATTTCGTAACGCTTTAAATTTCGATCCGGTTAGATGCTTAACTTTTTCATTTCCTCCAAACTCTTTTAAAGCATCCTTTAAAAAAGTGTATTCTCCTTTTTTCTTTATTATTATATCGTGCACTTCAAAGAAGGCTTTAAGTGAGCATTCTAAAAAACTCCTTAATAAATCATGCGCAGCATTTGGAAAACCCCTATCGTTACTGATAGATATTCTTTCTATCTCTTTATACATGCGTTCTATTGCAGGAAATGGAAGGCAAAAACCAATACCACGAGTATTCAGTTTATTCTTGGTAGTTTTAGCTGGTTCAACCGGCGTAAAATCGCTCGCCATAGATGTTTTTTTAGACGGCAATTTTTTGGGAACAATTTGGTCAATGTATGTTTTTCTTTCTACGCTATCACTAATTCTTTTACGAGATGTAATTATTTTGTCCGCAATATCAGTAACGATGACTGCATAGGCGCAATTAAATTCTTGTGACTTGGGAGCTGTTACTTCTCCCGTTTTGAGGTTAAACTGAAGTCCCAATTTTTCTTGTACATATTTATCTGAATACAGTCTTTCCAGGGTTGTAATATCAAAACTTCTTTTATTGTTTATTTTCTTACGCACTTCGTCAGAAATATTCGCTAAGGATATTGCAATATGATGCATTTCATACATCTTGATATACGCAGGAATATTAGCCCCTTTATATCTTTCAATTAAACTTTGGACAGATTGCCCTTTTTCTTTTTGGGCATAATAAAAATACGCTCTTCTTAATGCACTCCATGGACGCTTGGTATTTTTTGTGTGTGTTGCGGCTAAATACTGCATCGCTGCTTCTCTGTTGGGTGCAACTCTAACCGTTATACTAACAATGGGGCTTCTTTCAAGCATTAGTTTTCTAATTTTTTCTTTATATTTTCGAGGAACATGAATTGGGTTTATCATTGCTTGCAAAGATACCACCCTTCGATTTCCTTCAAAAACAATCCAATTCTTGTTTTCTTTAACAACTACAGGACTTTTATCAGGGAAAAACCCATTTTCATAAATACTGAGAAGAACTTGCATGGCCTTTTCATTAACAAATAAATCTCTAACGATTTCATCTTGCGTTTTGAGTCCTGTCTCTAGCCGAATATTTTCTGGATCAAGCAAAAGAGAAGCAATCGGGAGAGTAATTTGTTTCCATTCTTGCTGGTAATTTATAAGTTTCTTTTTCATCTTTTCCCCTTCCATTTTATTTTTCCCCAAAAGCCCTTATTGTTTTTCTCTATCCCTTATCTACCCACCAGTTCATCCATCTTAACTTTAAACCCCAACCTCTCACTCATCTAAAAAATAGCCGGCGGTTTTCTTGAGGACTTTGGCGATTTTGACCAGGGTTTCTACGGATGGCAAGGCTGCGCCGGCTTAGTAGCGAGAAATGTGTCTTTCGCGCCTGTAACCCTGAAAGCGAGAAATCTGAGAATTTTGGAATCACCGACGGCAAAAACCCCTTCAAATTTGCTCTGTATTGCATTTTCTCAACCCTGTCCATACCGCGAAAAAGGCAGTACTGCTAACCGTAGGTAGCACTGTTTCACCGTGTTTCACCGTATTATCTGGTGGAACTCGAAGGGAGGATTTTTTGAAGGCGGCCACAAAGATGTTAGTGTCTAAGACAGCTCGTATCTCGTGAGATGGCGGGCTCAATTATTTCCTCTCTTTTCTTACCGATTCAACGAACTCAATCACCTTTTTATCTGACCAGGGTTTCTCCCCTCGCTTCTTACCATAGGCCCAGGCCTCCTGGAATATCTTGTCCAGATATTCCTTGAGATAGTTCCGGTGATAGAGACATTTATCAGACAGCCAGGAGAGAAGCTCCAATCTGGTAAATTTATACTGCTTGCCGACCGTAGAGACAGGGATCTCCCTGTGTTTTACCAAGTTGTAGATGGTATTTGGAGCCACCCCCAAAAACTTGGCTGCGCCCTGAACTCCCATTACTTCTTGCATAATCATTCACCACTTTCTGGAGTAATTATCCCATGAGAGGGATTATTTGTCACAAAATTCAATATTTAGTCACAATTAGGCACAAAATAGAGTAGTAGGGGCACGGTAGCCAGCAAGGATGATGAGAACAAGGGTTCGGATTGGTTACAATGGAGGCGAGGGGAATCGAACCCCTGTCCCGAGGCAGAACTTGAAGAAGCATCTACATGATTAGCCCACTCTTTAATTTTCACCCCTTTTAGCTCCAATGGGCCGGATCCAGAAGAGGCATAGCTTAATAGATTCTCATCCCATTCCCTCAAGCGAGGAACGGGACCAGCCTGCTATCCGGCATCCTCTCCTCCCCACAGGCAAGGTTGGAGGGATGTGCTAGCTTTAATTAGCTAGCGTAGGCAAACTGTTCGTTTGCACTTAATTTTTTGTCAGGTTTTTTACGAGGCCACCTGACTACCTCGGCATGCCACTTCTCCATCTCTTGCCACGGTCGAACCCTATTCGCCCCCTTTCACCTGAATTACAGATTGACACAGGTTTTCAAAATCTTCTCTAAATTTTGCCAGTGAAGACACTCCCATTTGTTGCTTATCTGCCCCTTAGTGCTCGGGCTACTTCCCTCTCCGATTCCTTCCTTTTAATCTCCTGGCGCTTATCGTATAATCTTCTTCCCTTGGCTAAGGCCAGTTCTACCTTAGCCAGACCTTTCTTAAAATAAAGTTTCAAAGGGATGAGGGTTAGCCCCCGCTCTGCCGTTTTGCCCAGCAGCTTTCTAATTTCCTGCTTATGCAAGAGTAGCTTACGAGTCCTGGTAGGGTTCTGGGCAGTCAGATCTCCAAACTCATAGGGACTTATATGTAAATTGTAGAGAAATACCTCCTTTGCTTCAATGCGCGCAAAGCTGTCCTTGAGATTAGCCCGCCCCTGCCGAATAGATTTTACCTCAGTTCCAAGCAGGACCATACCTGCCTCACAGGTCTCCAGGATCTGGTAATCATGCCTTGCTCTTCTGTTAGTGGATACTATTTTCATATATCTCCTCGGCACTCTCCTCCTTGTGTAACTGTACCACATTTACCTCAGAATAGTAAGAAAATCAAATTAGTTGACGGCGTCAGCAAGACATGTTAAAGTAACGGCGATGCAAGCCCAGGAGGAAAGAAGGAGTGAGGAAGAAGAAAGTGGTAGAGGCTGGATAGAAGTAGGGATTAGAAAGCAGAAAGCGGATTTTCTTGATAAATAGATTTAACTTATGTTAAAATTCTGTCATAGGATTAAGGAGGGAAAAGATGACCACTGAGATGAAGACAGAGCTTTTCTGTTTGCACTGCGGGCGAGAATGTCTCCATGTCATAACTTATGTAGGGGACCAGCTTAAAAGGGTTCGTTGTCAGCAGTGTGGAACCCAGATTGAGATGGACAGGAAGAGGATAATAGAGACCTACACAACTGAGGTCATTGATAGAGTTCTATCCAAGCCCCACCGGATAACGGAGGAGATAAGGAAGGACTTGAGTAATTTCATCAAATCCTTCCCCATCCGCATCATCACCAAGCCCCTGCGGGTAGCCAGGGAGATAATGGAGGTAATTAAAGAAGATTGAAAGCGGCCGTTTATTATAACCTGAATGACATAAGATATGAGGAGGTGGCCCGGCCTGAGATTGGGAGGGGAGAAGTTCTCCTCAAGGTAAGGTCATGCGGGCTGTGTGGAACTGACATAAGCAAGATGGTGCAGATGTTGGTTACCCCTCCTGCCATTCTCGGGCACGAAGTAGCTGGCGATGTAGAGGAAGTAGGAGATGGAGTAGAAAAATTTCATCCGGGAGATCGGGTCTTCGCGGCTCACCATGTTCCATGCTTTGTCTGCCACTGGTGCCGTCATGGCAATTATTCCCTTTGCCCTGAGTTCCGTAGAACCAACATCGACCCGGGCGGATTCGCTGAATATATTCGCATTCCACATATAAATGTGGCCCGCGCCATGTTCAGGATTCCGGACGAGCTCTCTTATGAAGAGGCATCTTTGATTGAATCTACTGCCTGCTGTCTGAGGGCAATATTAAAATGTCGGATTCAGCCCGCAGACACAGTGGTAGTGGTGGGCTGTGGTCCCATGGGACTCCTGCATCTAAAATTAGCCCTACTCTTAGGAGCTGGTCAGGTGATAGCAAGTGACCTGGTGAATTACAGGAGGATGGTAGCGGAGAAGTTTGGAGCCGGCTGTAGCATTAATCCACAGGCGGAAAATGTTAGAGGTAAGGTCATGGAATTAACTTCCGGTCGGGGAGCTGACTTAGCCATTGTGGCTGTTGGCAACCCCCAGGCTATAAGCCAGGCTATGAGTTTGGTGCGGGAGGGTGGCACAGTGAGCTTATTTGCTGAATGCCCGGGTGGTTCTAAGTTGACGGTAGACCCGAACCTTATCTATCACGAGGTTAACCTGATTGGCAGCTATTCCTCAACACCATCCGAGCAAAGAATAGCATTTGAACTTATTAGAAGCGGTAGGCTTAAGTTAAAGGGACTGATTACACACCGCTTCAAGTTAGAACAGCTCGGAGAGGCGGTAAAGTTGGCCCGGCAGCAAAAGGAATCTCTGAAGATAGTCATAACGGCTTGGTGATATGAAAGCGGCAATTTTGTATGGTCCTAAGGATGTGAGGATGGAAGATGTCCCCATGCCCGAGGTGGGACCAGGGGAGATTTTGGTCCAGATAAAGGCCGCATTAACTTGTGGAACGGATGCGAAGGTGTATCTGCGTGGGGGACATCCCCGGATGATAAAGCCGCCGGCTGTCTTCGGGCACGAATTTTCGGGAGTGATTGCTATTGTTGGTAAAGGGGTAAGCCACTTCCAGAAGGGGATGAGAGTGGCGGCGGCTAACTCTGCCCCTTGCAATCGGTGTTTCTACTGTAAGCTTGGACGCCAGAGCCTTTGCGAGAACCTACTTTTCATCAATGGGGCTTATGCTGAGTATGTTAAGATACCAGAACCAATAGTCAAGCAGAACCTTTTAGAGATTCCAGATGGAGTCTCCTTCAAAGAAGCAGCTTTGGTGGAGCCTTTAGCATGTGCCTTACATGGGGTAGAGGAATCCGGCATTAAACTAAGTGATACAGCAGTAATAAATGGGGCCGGGCCGATTGGCTTGCTCTTCCTCCAGTTAGCTAAGCTCAAGGGAGCCAGAGTAATAGTTACTGATAAGGAGGCACAGAGGTTAGCTATAGCTAAAGAGTGTGGAGCTGACGAGGTGGTGGATGTGTCACAGACTGAAGATGCCGTTAAGGCTGTAAGAGGACTGACCGATGGCGGGAGAGGAGTGGATGTAGCCATAGAGGCAGTGGGCAGTCCTGAAGTCTGGGAAACCACCATAGCTATGGCTCGAAATGGCGCTGTTGTGAATTTATTTGGCGGATGCGCTTCCGGGACAAGCATAAGGCTGGATACCAGATTGCTGCATTACTCGGAGCTGACTATCAAGGGGGTCTTTCATCATACCCCGGACTATGTCAAAAAGTCGCTGGATTTAATTGCCCGCCGGGCCCTAAATAGTGCGGCACTTATCACTCAAGAAATGCCTCTCAGCCAGTTGCCGAGAGCCTTAGAGATGATTGTCAACCACAAAGGGATGAAGACAGCCATTATCCCATAGGAAGGAGGAAGCCAGGAATGGATGAGAAGAAAGTGCTTTTGAAGATGGTTAAAACGCTGGTCACTGACCTTCAGAATATCCAGCAGCGGGGAGCCGGTTACTATAGCCCAAGTCCGTTCGTGCAAAGGTATAACCTGCTCTTGGAGAAAGCCAAGGAGATATTCAAGAAGGATACTATCCTCCTGGATACTTTCTCACCCGTTGAGGATATAACTTCCGTTGACCCGGCAGATAAGATGAAGGCAACCCAGAAAGTGGTAATAGAAGCCGGTCAGCTCATCGCTTATATAGAGGCTAACCTTGAAGGATGAGGATAGGAGAAGAGAATTGAAATGAGCCAGGAGCAGTATAGAGACGACCAATTCCATATAGGCAAGATCAATCGCCTGAGGGAGGAGCGTAATGCAATCATTCTGGCTCATAATTACCAGAGAGGCGAGGTTCAGGATATTGCAGATTTTGCCGGAGATTCTCTTGACCTGAGCAGGAAAGCTGCCAGAGCTGATGCCGAGGTAATAGTCTTCTGCGGGGTCCATTTCATGGCTGAGAGCGCCGCCATTCTCTCTCCCCATAAGACGGTTCTTATACCGGTGCCAGAGGCAGGCTGCCCTTTAGCGGATATGATTACTCCCGGGAAGCTGAGAGAGATGAAAAAGAAATATCCAACTGCATCTGTTGTCTGCTATGTCAACTCTTCGGCGCAGGTGAAAGCTGAGAGCGATATCTGCTGCACCTCCACCAACGCTATCCAGGTGGTAAATTCCCTGAAGGACAACCAAATTATATTCGTTCCGGATGAGAACCTGGGTCGGTATGTTGCTACTCAGACTGACAGGGAGCTCATCTTCTGGAAGGGATTCTGTCCTACCCATTATCGAGTGCTTCCCGAGGATATCCTTAAAGCTAAGGAGAAACATCCTCGGGCAAAAGTGGTTGTCCACCCTGAATGCCGGCTAGGGGTAATTATGTTAGCCGATGAGGTCCTAAGTACAGGGGGGATAGTGAAGTTTGCCCGCAGTACCGATGCCACAGAGGTTATCATTGGCACAGAGATGGGGCTGGTCTACCGGCTCCAGAAAGAGAATCCTCATAAGAAGTTCTACCTGGCCACGGAGAAGCTAATCTGCCCGGATATGAAGTTAACCACCCTTGAGAAAGTAGCCAGTGCCCTGGAACAGATGAAGCATCTGGTCAGTGTTCCGGATGAGGTGCAAAGTAGGGCCAGGCGAGCCCTGGACAGGATGCTTGAGGTGAAAGTTTGAGGCAATAGTTTATGGGAAGCGGAATCTCAAAATCTCCGAAGGACGCTCAGCTTAATAGCTTTATCAATAGTCTAACTTCGCTCTATTTTGTTTTGACAGGCAAGAGCTATATTTATTCATCGGTTATAGATGGACGCAAAACAAAAAAGCCTTCTTGAGATTTTGAGATTCCGCTATATATATGAACTTTTGATAGCTTGTTATGTCAAGGTTACTCCGAGCAGGGATGAAAAGTGGATAAGAAAAAGATAGAAAAAGCAGTGAAGATGATTCTGGAGGCTGTCGGGGAAGACTCCAAAAGAGCCGGTCTGGCGGGAACTCCTGCCCGAGTAGCCAAGATGTATGAGGAGATATTTGGTGGATTAGGAAAAGATCCCGGCAAAGAGCTCAAGGTTTGGGTGGGGGAGGAACACGATGAGATTGTTTTAGTTAAGGATATTCCCATATATTCTGTTTGTGAGCACCATCTTCTTCCTTTCATTGGGAGGGCTCATGTAGCCTATATCCCCAAAGAGAATCGGATGACCGGACTGAGCAAGTTGGCTCGGGTAGTTGATGTCCTGGCTAAGAGACCACAGCTTCAAGAGAGGCTGACCACTTCTATTGCGGAGACATTGATGAAGGGGCTTCAACCGCGGGGGGTTTTCGTAATTATAGAAGCGCAACACCTATGCATGAGTATGCGAGGGGTGAAGAAACCAGGGGCTTTAACAGTGACCTCGGCAGTGAGAGGAATCTTTAAGGAAAATGAGAAAACGAGAGCAGAAACTATGGCCTTGATAAAAGAGTAAGGCAAGGCTGTTTCCTGTTAGTCTCAAAAATAATATGGAGGAGAGAGATGTGAAGAGTGATATAGAAATTGCCCAAGAGGCAAAGATGAAGCCGATTACGGAAATTGCGAAGGATTTAGGGATTAAGGAGGAGGAGCTTGAGCCGTACGGAAAATATATGGCTAAGATTAATCTCAGTGTCCTGGAAAGGTTAAAAGATAAGCCAAACGGCAAATTCATTACCGTAACTGCAGTTACGCCCACTCCCTTAGGTGAAGGGAAGACGGTTACTAATCTCGGTCTGGGCCAGGCCTTTGCCAAGATCGGGAAGAAGGTCTGCAATGCTATTCGTGAACCTTCCAAGGGTCCAACCTTCGGGATTAAGGGAGGAGCGTGCGGCGGTGGTTATTCCCAGGTAGTTCCCATGGAGAATATCAATCTTCACTTTACCGGCGACATCCATGCGGTAGAGACTGCCCATAACCTCTTCAATGCCGCCCTGGATGCCCATATTCTTCACAAGAACAAGCTTAACATAGACCCTAACAATATTACCCTTAGAAGGTGCGTTGACCTGAACGACCGGGTATTAAGGCATATCGTCCTTGGGCTTGGGGGTAAGGCTAACGGGTATCCGCGGGAGACCGGATATGACATCACCGTGGCTACGGAAACGGCGGCTATTCATGCTCTTACCAATGGGCTTTCCGACCTGAGGAAGAGGCTGGGCCGGATGGTCTGTGGATTTACCTACGATGGCAAACCGGTGACGGCTGAAGACCTCAAGGTGGCAGGAGTGATGACTGTATTAATGAAGGATTCTATTAAGCCGAATCTGGTTCAGTCGCTTGAGAATACCCCGGTCATTGACCATGGCTTCCCTTTTGCCAACGTTGCTCATGGAAATAACTCCCTGCTGGCCAATATGGTCGCTCTCAAACTTGCTGACTATGTGGTGACCGAAAGCGGATTCGGAGCTGATTGCGGTGCAGAAAAGTTGATGGATGTTGTCTGCCGCCAGGGCGGGCTGAAGGTAGATTGTATTGTGGTCACCTGTTCCATTAGAGCCTTGAAAATGCACGGGGGAGCTTTTGAACTGAAGCCGGGGCAGAAATACGATGCGAAATTGGCTGCCAAAGAGAACATGCCGGCCCTGGAGAAAGGTTGTGAGAACCTGAAGGTCCATATCGAGAACATGTGCTCCTTTGGTGTGTCGGTAGTGGTGACCGTAAACAGGTTCACTGCGGATGCGGATAAGGAAGTGGAGTTCGTCCGGAAATATGCCTTGGACCAGGGAGCACTTTGTTCTGTCGCCATAGACCCCTGGGCCAAAGGTGGAGATGGATGCATCGAAGCGGCTGAGGCAGTGGTCAAGGCTTGTGATCAGCCCAACGACTTCCATTTCCTCTACCCTGATGACGCTTCCATTAAGGAGAAAATAGAGACTATTGCTACCAGGATTTATCGAGCCGATGGAGTAGATTATTCACCTTTGGCTGAGCAGAGAATTAAACTCTATACCGATCTTGGCTACGACAAGCTCTGCATCAATATGGCAAAGACGCATCTATCTCTCTCGCATGACCCCAATCTTAAAGGCGTTCCTAAGAATTATCGTGTTCCGATTAGGGATGTACGGGCTTCAGTGGGCGCAGGATTCCTTTATCCTCTCTTAGGTGAGATGCGGACAATGCCGGGACTTCCCTCTTCCCCTGCCTTCATCCGGGTGGACATTGACGAGACTGGGAAGACATTGGGGCTGTTTTAAAAATGGATGTTGCCAGTGATTATTAATGAGGCGTTTATAAAAGATCAGATTAGAAGAAACTTATACGAGATCTCTCTTCATGCAGACGATGAGAGAGCAAACGACGAGATCACATACGATGAACTGGAAAAGGTTCTGAGTAATCCTGAAATTTTAGAGCAATATCCTGATGATCCCCGCGGTGAAAGTTGTTTAGTATTAGGATTCACTAATGAGGGCAGACCAGTGCACGCCGTCTGTGGGAGAAACAAAGATGGCAATTTATTCATAGTCACGGTTTACGTCCCGACTATGCCGAAGTGGAGAGATCCAAGAACAAGGAGTAGATGATGGAGGTGATTATTCATGACCAGAAAATATAGCGATTGCTTCTACTGCGGTGGGGCAGTTAGAGAAGAGTTAGCAACCAGGGAGTATCATTGGAAAGGAAAGCTATACGTTTTTGAAGGTGTTCCCATGGGTATCTGCAATCAATGCGGGGAGAAAGTCCTAAAGCCGGAAGTCGGCAAGGAATTGGAGAAAATTGTGCTCAAGGGAGAGAAGCCATTTAGGGAGGTTGTTGTCCCCGTTTACTCCTTCTCCCATGTCTGAGATGAGAGTAGGAATTTTACGAGTTAACTGCCATTCTGCCTGCCGGTAGGCAGTGGCGGTTTAACGAAGTAGTCTCGGGGAAAGGTGTTGGCCGACATCGGTTAAGAAAGAAGAATGAAATGAGAAGGCTAAGAATTCTCAACCCATTTTTGTGGTCAGCAGTTATGTTAATGGTGATAGTTGTCTTATCGCCTACGTTGCAGTCTGCCTCAGCAGTGACATCTCAGGAAGCTGATGGCAATGCCGCTGACGATTATAACAAGGCTTTCTTGCTTATGAAGGATTTCCCTGACGACAAGACTAAGGAAGAAACACTTCAAATAATAAAGCATGGATGGAAGAACGAGGATAAAGAGTTGAAGGAATTCGTGCCACAAAATAAGGAAGCTTTTGAGGTATTCAGGCGAGGTATTGCAAAACATCGCTGTGACTTCGGAGTAAAGGAAGAGACTATCACTTTCGAAACGCCATTGCCTCACCTTGCAAAGGCAAGACATCTCGCCAGGTTGTTGATACTTGAGGGACGATTAAACGAATATCAGGGAGACTATGAGAAAGCGATGCAGAACTATCTTAGCGTTCGAAAGTTCGCAAATCACATTGGCGAGGAAAAGATTATAATTTCAAAACTGGTTGAGATAGCCATAAATCACATTGCAAATTATGCCCTTATCGATTATGCAAACCATTTTGAATACATTGAAACAAATGCGTATTTATTGGATAGACTGAGAGAGTCAAGAAGGAACCGTATTCCAATCTCTGAAGCGTTCGGAGGAGAGAAAAAGGCATGTAAAAACTCTATTGGAAGTGTATTCAAGGATGCTTTTTCTGCGGCGAAGTTAGATACAACGGAGTTTGACCCTGAAACTCTTGAGCAGCTCAAATCAAAGGGAATCACTGACCATAGTAGAATGGTAACCGAGTTTAACAAGATGGCAGATCAGTACTTTGGAGAACTGATTGAGGCAGCTGAAGGAGGAGATTACTCAAAGTTAAAGGAATTGGAGAAGCGTATGGAGGCAATAGGAGAATTCAATGAAGAACAATTTTCAGCTAAAATAATTGAGATCTTCGCAATCATAAAAAATAAGGATAAAATTGATGACGAAGCAATAAACAGCATGGAAAGGATCTATGTGCTTGTTGGTCAGAAGATGTCGGAAGTTTTACTTGGTATGTTATACCCTGCCATTACCAAAGCAGTGCAGCATTGCGATATAGAACAAGTTGAGTCATCAGTAGTTGAGACGAAATTAGCTTTGAATATATATAGAAAAGAAAATGGAAATTTTCCTGAATCATTAGATGACCTCGTTCCCGATATTTTGAATCAGAAGCCAATAGACCCATTTAACTCGCTACCATTAATATATGAAAGAATAGATGATGGCTACTTAATTTACAGTATAGGGCCAGATTTAATTGATGACAGTGCAAAAATTGAGTGGAAAAAGGGCAAAGAGAAAGGCGATATTGTGTATCGATATCCGTGACAAGCGCTATTTATCCCAGTGAACATTGATGAGACCGGGAAGGCGGTAGGATTGTTCTGAAGGAGAGGATGAAATATGTACACAAAGGGACCTCTTGAGAAGTATCTTGATGATGCGGCGGCAAAGCTGCCGGCGCCGGGTGGAGGAAGTGTCTCAGCCCTTGCTGGTGCCTTAGGGGCGGCTATGGCCAGTATGGTTGCCAATTTTACAGTAGGCAAAGAAAAGTATAAAGATGTTGAGGAAGAGGCCAGGCAGATTTTGTCTAAATCGGAGGAACTGCGAAAGAGGCTGGCTGAATTAACTGATGCCGATGTCCAGGCCTACGGAAAAGTCTCAACTGCTTACCGGATGCCCAAATCCACCGATGAAGAGAAGGCGAAACGTTCCCGGGCAATCCAGGAAGCCTGTAAAGAAGCCTTAGGGGTTCCATTGGAGGCAACTAAATGCTGCCATGAGATTCTGAAACTTAGCCAGCGTTTGGCTGATATTGGCAACGTCAACCTCGTCAGCGATGTGGGAGTAGCCGCTGTCCTGGCCGAAGCTGCCCTGCATGGAGCCGCTCTCAATGTGGAGATAAATCTGGCTAACATTAAGGATGACAACTTTGTTGGAGAAAAAGGAGAAATTCTGGAACCCCTCTTAAGGGAAGGTCCAGTTATTAAAGACGAGGTGCTAAGCAAGGTGAAAGAAAAGATGAAGAGTGAGTGAAGAGGTGGAGATTCGAGAGAGCAGGAATTCAAAACAGGAGAAATAGCGAGGAGGTAAATCTGATGGCCGCGAAACTATTGGATGGGGAAGCGTTGGCAGGAAAGATTAAAGAGGGATTAAAGAAGGAGATTGAGGAGTTGAAGGGAAGGGGGATTATTCCTTCTCTGGCCGCAGTGCAGGTGGGGGAGAATCCTGCCTCCCGGGTCTACATCCGCAATCAGCGTAAATCCACAGAGGAGATGGGTATCGACTACCAACTACATGAGTTGCCCGATACCACCAGTGAAGAGAAACTCCTTCAATTTATTGAGAAGTTGAACGAGGATTCCAAGGTCACGGGAATAATTCTCCAGATGCCCGTCCCGCAGCAGATTAATGCTCGCAAAGTGCAGATGAGTATCTCACCATCTAAAGATGTGGAGGGAATGAATCCTGTCAGTATGGGTATGCTTGTTTACGGTCAGGCCAAGGTGGCTCCGTGCACAGCCCGGGGAGCAATGGAGCTTCTGCGCTCAAGTGGGGTAGAGCTAAAAGGCAAGGAAGTCACCGTGGTTGGGCATAGCGAGATTGTGGGTAAGCCCATAACTCTGATGTTGTTAGAATCTTTAATGGAGTCGCCTACCCCTACTGTCTGCCATATTGCCACTAAGGACTTAGCTGGGCATACAAAGAAGGCAGACATTCTGATTGTAGCTGTAGGTAAGGCAGGTTTAATTAAAGGAGATATGATCAAGGAAGGAGCCATAGTCATTGATATTGGAATCAACCGGGTTCC
>JAGMAN010000081.1 GCA_023130215.1 bacterium | reverse complement strand
GACATTTCTATTTCGTCTTGACATTAATGTAAATTCCCCTTGATTTCTCCCTCCAAGGTGTGATAGACTTGGCGATGGAGGCAACAGGAAGATGAATTTAGAATCCTTTAAAACCAGATACCCTGAATTTGAACTCTACAGTTCCTCTTTTCGGAATTTCAGAGATAAAGGGTGTTTTTTGGTAAAGAGGGAAGAAGAGAGATTCGTGGTCATTGGTAAAGAGGAATTCAAATTTTATCCTGTCAATCAGGATACAGCGAATCTTTTGTGCGAAAATTTTTCGTACCTGAGGCCAAGGGCATGTGGACTGAAAAACTCGTTTGGATTTGGTGATAGAATTGGTCTGGCAACAGCCGGTCATATCAGAGCATTGAAGGATTATGATTTCTTCCCCATTTTTGCCCAGCAGTCTGTAAGGGAAATTGAAAGAACCGGGAGAAATTTCAAGGAGGTATTAAACTCTGCAATTCTGGGCTGTTTTCAGGAAGGATATAAAAGAGGATTTGGAGCAGATGCAGACCACATTAGGGATTTAAATCACTTAGATGAGGCCATAGAAGCAGGCTTCACATTTTTCACCATTGACCCCTCAGACAAGATAAAAGAACCATCAAAGATTACCGAGGAAGAGAAGAAAAGTATATTGAATAAAAAATTTGAGAAATATGAAAAATCATATCTTGGGAAAGTTTACCAACTATGGAAGAACAGATTCGAGTTTGATGAGAAAAACCTCTCTGATATAATTTTAGTTTATGTGGAGGCGGTTGATTTTGTTGAGGATTGTTATAACCTGGTGAAAAGCAAAGCCCCCTCTTTTGATTTTGAGGTCTCCATTGATGAGACACCTTATCCAACAACACCCCTTGCTCATATTTTTATTGTGGAAGAACTGCGAAGGAGAAAAATAGATTTTCATAGCCTGGCTCTTAGATTCCCTGGTAGATTTGAGAAGGGAATTGATTACAGGGGAGGTCTGGAAGAATTCACCGAGACTCTAAGGATACATCAAAGAATAAGAGAAAAGTTCGGCCCTTACAAAATTTCTCTCCATTCAGGAAGTGATAAATTCAAGATATATCCAATCTTCAAAGAAATCTTAAGGGAGAATTTCCATGTTAAGACTTCAGGGACAAGCTGGATTGAAGCAGTAAAATTGATAGCAGAATCTGATTTTGATTTTTTCTTAGAGATTCTTAATCTTGCCATAGGAAATTTCCAGGAGAATTCATCCTCTTATGAAGTCTGTGCAAATCCGGAATTGATAAATTTTAAAAAAATAAAGAAGGAGAATATAAAAGAAGTTTTTAACGATGAAAATTTGAGACAGATTATCCATATAAGTTATGGTTCTGTTCTTTCTGGAACCCATTTCAGAGACAGATTTTATAAAATTTTAAACGAGAATGAAGAAAGATACCGTGAATTACTTGATGAACACTTGAAGGAACATTTAAAACTTCTATCTTAAGATAACAGAAGCTTTTCATAACTACGTCAACCCACCAGAAATTGAAGAGTCAAAATGAGTGCGCCGAGCCAAGATGATTTCTTTGAGAAGCACTTAGGATGACTCTACAGTTAGTGGTATTTCTCACGGGATTTGGAATAATTGATGATGGGAACTGAGAAAATATTTGTCGGTATTGGCGCGGGAGCAATTCAACTTGGTCTCTGGGCATACTACGCCAGCCTCTGCGGAGCAGAGATCGTCCTGGTTGAGGTTGATGAAGAAAAAATAAAAAATATCAAGGAAAACAAAAACTTTTACTGCATAAATATTGCCCATTTTGACAGGATTGAAAATGTAAGTGTCGGGCCCGTTGAGATATATAATCCAAACATAAAACAGGAACGAGAAAAAATTATTGAGGCCATAAAGCTTGCCAATGATATTGCCACGGCTGTTCCCTCAACCTCTTTTTACGAAAAACCAGGGGTGGCCGAATTATTAAGGGAAGGTTTGAAGGAAAGGCGCAGTCCTGTTACAGTCTATGCATCTGAAAATCAGATTGGAGCAGGAAAAATGCTTGAAAGACTTGTTTTTCCAAAAAATAAACCTGAATTTATACAGTTTTCTGAAACTGTTATAGAAAGAATGGGCGGCCCTCATTTTGATAAGTCACTTATAAATGAGCTTGGTTTGAAAAAAATTACATTAAAAAGTAAAGATGCTCTTCTTGTTGAGGATTTTGACAAGATCATTATTGAAAAGAGGAAAACCCCTAAAAAATATAGATACAAAAGTTGTTTTGATAAGTTCTTTCCGGCAGATAATATTATGCTTTATGAAGAACTGAAACTTTTTGGCCACAATGCCGTTCATTCACTTTTAGGATTTATAGGAAAGCTGAAGGGTTATAAATTGATGTCACAATATAGTAATGATTCTGACCTTGGATATATCGGCGTTGATGCTCTTTTAAATGAAACCGGTTTCTGGTTTAAAAGAAAATATAAAAATTCAGGCGAGGAAGTTGCCCGAGAGAGGGGATATAAAAAGTGGGCTGAACAACTTTGCCGCAGAATTGTAAACCCTTTTCTTTACGATCTGGTTGACCGGATAATAAGAGACCCCAAAAGAAAACTTGGGTGGGATGATAGGATTGTGGGAACGATGAGAAATGCTTTAACCTGTGGAATAACTCCCCGCAGATATGCTCTCGGTATTGCCGCAGGTCTTTATCAGAGAGGTCTGACCAGACAGAAGGCCCTATTAAATCTGCAATCCATTTGGGGAGATAACGTTGATGAAGGATTAAAGACAAAAATTCTCAATATTGTTGGAGATGCTTTTGAAATGATAGGAAGATGGAAAAAGAGCAGAGAAAAAAGTTTATATAGGTTTGCAGAAAGAGAAAAACTGGATTAAAATATGTTCGACACAGCGAAGCAGTGCTGTTTCACCGCAAAAATTTGAATTTGATGAATTGGCCTTTTGTGCTACAATATAAATTAGCTGGAGGATCGTAGATGAAGGCATATAAGTGCGAAAAGTTGCGGGATGTGGCCATTATTGCCCATGGTGGGGTGGGGAAGACCTCCTTAGTGGAAACTCTTCTCTTTGCCTCAGGTGCTACCAAGAGGTTAGGCCTGGTAGATGAGGGAACGACAATAAGCGACTACGGCGCAGATGAGCTGAAGAGGAAAATAAGCATTGATTCTACCCTGGTCCATACTGAGTGGCGGGAGCACAAGGTCAACATTATCGATACTCCTGGCTATGCTGACTTCATCGCTGAAGTGAAAGGGAGCTTAAGGGTAGTTGACGGGGCCGTAGTAGTCGTCTCATCTGTGGGCGCAGTTGAAGTAGGAACAGAGAGAGTCTGGCAGTATGTCCATGAGGAAGGTTTGCCCCGGCTCATCTTCGTCAACAGGATGGATGAAGAGAATGCCAATTTCTATTCTACCCTGGAGGCGATGAGGAAGGAGTGGGGAAGGAAAGTAGTTCCCATCCAGTTGCCAACAGGGGAGGGAGATGGTTTCCGGGGAATGGTGGACCTTGTGAAAATGAAGGCTTACTTTTACGGCAGTGAAGGCAGAAGGGAAGAGAAAGAAATCCCGGGAGAATTAGAGGAAAGGGCTAAGGAGTACGGGGAGAAACTAACGGAGGCAGCAGCCGAGACCGATGATAACCTCCTTGAGAGGTATCTTGAGAATGGCAGCCTCTCGGAGGAGGAGATTAAGCAGGGTCTTAGAAGCGCAGTTTTGGCTGGAAAGATTTTCCCTGTTCTTTGCGGTTCCGCCTACCGGTGTATGGGCGCCGAAGACCTCTTAGGCGCAGTTATTGATTATCTGCCTTCACCGCTGGAGCGGCCGGCTGTCTGCGGCAAGAGGCCGGGCTCCTCCGGAGAGGAAGAGGAGAGAAGGGAACCTGACCAAGATGCACCTTTCAGTGCCCTTGTCTTTAAGACGATTTTTGAACCCCACGTGGGAGTGCTCAGCCTTTTCCGGGTCTATTCCGGAAAACTTTCTTCCGGCTCCACCATCTATAATTCTAATAAGAGCACTGAGGAGAGGATTGGTCAGATAATTTTTATGCAGGGGAAGGAGAGGGGGGAGGTATCCGGGGTTCAGCCGGGCGACTTAGCCGCTGTAGCCAAACTCAAGGAGACAGCTATCGGAGATACACTATGCGATGGGAAAAATCCCATCATTCTCCCCACAATGAGTTTTCCCAGGCCGATGCTCTCCCTGGCTGTTAAGCCGAGGACGAAGAAGGATCAGGAGAAATTGTCCGCTGCTCTGGCTAAGATTCAAGGAGAGGACCTCACCTTTGAGATGCGTATGGACCATGAGTTGGGGCAGACCATAATCTCAGGGATGGGCGAACTGCATTTGGAGATCATCATCGATGAGCTGAGGGATAAGTTTGGGGTTGAAGTAGATGTGGAGAAATCTAAGGTGGCCTACCGGGAGACCATTCGCAGTTCAACCAAAGTCCAGGGAAAATATAAACGGCAGTCGGGAGGCAGAGGTCAGTATGGCGACGTCTGGCTCGAAGTAGAACCACTTTCCCGGGGAGAGGAATTTGAGTTCGTGAATAAAATCGTGGGGGGAGCTATCCCCTCCAAATATGTCCCGGCTGTGGAGAAGGGAGTAAGAGAGGCTATGCAAAAGGGAGTCCTGGCCGGGTATCCTGTTGCTAATGTCAGGGTTACTCTCTATGATGGGACATTCCACCAGGTGGATTCATCCGATTTAGCCTTCCACATTGCCGGCTCCTTAGCTTTTAAGAAGGCAGTGTCCGAGGCTAAACCTGTTATCTTAGAGCCAATAATAGAAGTGGAAGTAGTTATCCCGGATGAATACCTGGGTGATATTACCGGAGATTTGAATAGTAGGAGGGGAAGGATTATGGGAATAGAAGCCAGGGGCAATAAGCAGTTGATAAAAGCACAGGTGCCACTGGCAGAAGTGGATAGGTATTCAACGGAGCTTCGTTCTAAAACAAAGGGGACGGGGGCGCATACCATGAAGTTCTCTCACTATGAGGAGGTGCCACAGAGAGTGAGCGAGAAGATAATTGCTGAAGCTCATTGAGGGAGATTATTGTGTCCGGGCATTCTAAGTGGGCCGGGATTAAGCATAAAAAGGCCTTAGTTGATTCCAAGCGAGGGAAACTCTTCAGCAAATTGATTCGGGAGGTAACGGTAGCGGCTAAGCAGGGAGGAGGGAATCCCGAAGCCAACCCTCGCTTAAGAGCGTCCATCCAGGCAGCCAGGGATGCCAATATGCCGTCAGACAAAATCGAAAGAGCAATTAAGAAGGGGACGGGGGAACTTCCCGGCACCCATTATGAAGAGATGATTATGGAAGGTTACGGGCCAGGGGGAGTGGCTGTGATGTTAGAGGTTATGACCGACAACAGAAACCGGACGGCTTCCGAGATAAAGCATGTGTTTTCCAAGGGGGGAGGGCACTTAGGTGAATCCGGATGTGTAGCCTGGTTGTTTCACAAGAAGGGTTTAATTACTGTTAGCGAAGATAAAAGCAGTGAGGACAGACTCCTGGAAATCAGCCTGGAGGCGGGAGCGGAGGACTTGAAGAAAGATGGTGATGCCTTTGCCATTACCTCCAGCGTCAACAGTTTTCAAAAGGTGAAAGAAGCGATAGCTAAAGCAAACATAGAATATAATTTGGCTGAGATTACTATGCTTCCCCAGAATACAGTGAAGGTGGAAGGTAAGGCAGCCGACCAGGTTCTCCGCCTGGTAGAGATGTTAGAAGAGCACGACGATGTCCAGCATGTTTATGCCAATTTCGATGTGCCGGATGAGATGCTGGAGAAGATAGGGGCGCAGTAGACCGAGTGCGAGTATTAGGGATCGACCCGGGGACGGCAGTAACTGGCTATGGAGTGGTAGAGGAAGTGGGCAGTAGCTTGAAATTCATTGCTTCGGGAGCGATAACCACCTCATCCAAGTTACCTTTCTCC
>JAGMAN010000080.1 GCA_023130215.1 bacterium | reverse complement strand
AAGAAGGTAGCTGTGGCCAAAAAGATAGCAGAGAAAGAGAGGAAGAAGCGCAGGAAGGAAACTGTGGCCAAAGAGGTAAAGGTAGAGAAGAAGGAGGGGAGACAGAAGAGGCCGAAGGAAAAGCATAGAAAGAAAGGTGAGGCTAAGAAGAAGGCAAAAGGGCTGAAGGTAACTGCCGGGCCAGGACAGAAGATAAGGATCAGATTGCGAGCTTATGACCATCGGATACTGGACAGGTCCGCCCAGGAGATCGTGGATACGGCTATGAGGACGGGAGCCAAGATCTGCGGGCCAATACCCCTTCCTACGGAGAGGGAACAATGGACGGTGCTTCGGTCGCCTCATGTGGACAAAAAGTCCCGGGAGCAGTTTGAAATCAGGACTCATAAGAGGCTGTTAGATATAACTCAACCAACCTCTAAGACGGTGGATGCTTTGATGAAGCTGGATTTGCCGGCCGGAGTGGATGTGGAAATAAAGCTATGATGGGATTGATTGGTAAAAAAATTGGTATGACGCAGGTCTTTGAAGAAAGTGGAGAGGTTATCCCTGCCACCATCCTTGAGACCGGGCCATGTTCCATCGTTCAGAAGAAGACAAGGGCAGGGGATGGCTATGAGGCTCTCCAGCTCGGTTTTGAGAGTAAAAAAGAAAGTCGTATCAATAAGCCCCTTAAAGGGCATTTTCTTAAGGCGGGGGTGAAGCCAAAAAGAGTTATCAGGGAAATCAAGGTAGATAACTTAGATGATTATCAGGCAGGAGATGAAATAAAGGTGGATATATTCAAGGCGGGTGATTGGGTGGACGTTAAAGGAATATCCAAGGGAAGAGGATTTTCGGGAGTTATGAAAAGGTGGGGATTCTCTGGTGGCCCAGCCAGCCATGGAGCTCACAAGTCGCACCGTCGTGTAGGGGCCATCGGCATGAGTTCCCCTCGCCTATTCAAAGGGAAGAAGATGCCAGGCAGGATGGGAGGGAGACAGGTAACCTGCCAGAATCTAAAAGTGGTCAGAGTTGACCTGGCCGGGAATCTGTTAACAGTGAAAGGAGCAGTGCCGGGAGCCAATGGGGGATACTTGCTAATAAGAAAGGCAATTAAAAAGTAAAATGGTGGAGATGGACATCTATAATATTAGGGGAGAGACAGCAGGGAAGGCACAACTTCGTGATGAAATCTTTAAGGCACCGATTAGAGAAACCCTTCTTCACGAGGCAGTCCTTATGTATTTAGCTAATCTCCGCAGAGGAACAGTTAAGACCAAGACTCGTTCTGAAGTGAGCGGTGGTGGAGCGAAACCCTGGAAGCAGAAGGGAACAGGACGAGCCCGGGCTGGTTCTAACACCTCTCCCCTGTGGCGAAGAGGTGGGACAGCCTTCGGACCAAAACCCAGGGATTATTCCTACTCGATTCCCAAAAAGGCAAAAAGATTAGCCTTGTGCTCAGCCCTCAGCTCAAAAATGGAGGAAGGTTCGCTTGTTATTCTAAATGAGCTTAAAATGGAGAGGGTGAAGACAAAAGATATGGTGAATGTGCTTCGCAGTTTAAGGTCACAAGATAAGACTTTGCTAATTCTCAACGGGGCTGATGAAAAGATAAAAAAATCTTTTAGAAATATCCCCGGATGTAGTTTGAGTTCCCCTGTCACCTTAAATACTTATGATGTGCTCAGCCATGATAAGCTCCTCATAACCGTGGAGGCTCTTTCTCAACTGGAAGAGAGACTGTTAAAATGGACCCGCGGGTAGTTATAAAGAGTCCGGTAATTACCGAGAAAGGCACAGACCTTCAGAAAGAGAATAAATACTGCTTTGCCGTAGATAGAAGAGCAAATAAGATTCAGATAAAGAAAGCAGTGGAAGAGATATTTAAGGTGAAAGCGGTAAAGGTAAACACCGTCAAGATGCATGGAAAGAAAAAGCGAGTTCGTCATAGAGAAGGAAAGACACCGGATTGGAAGAAAGCTATTGTTACCCTGAGGGAAGGGGATAAAATAGGGCTGGTATAATAATGAAGGAATATAAGCCAACAACGTCAGCCAGAAGATTCAGGGTTGGTTCTGACTTTGATGGGATTACTACAACTCGTCCTCAGAAATCCTTACTTAAACCTTTGAGGAAGAGTGGGGGGAGGAACTCCGGGGGCAGAATTGCTATCAGGCACAGGGGAGGTGGACACAAGCGTCATTATAGAGTCATTGATTTTAAGCGGGATAAGCTCGGTGTCCCGGCCAGGGTAGCCTCTATTGAGTATGATCCAAATCGCTCCAGCAGAATTGCTCTTCTTCATTATGATGACGGTGAGAAGAAATATATCGTTTCGCCCTCAGGATTAAAGGTGGGGGATAGGATACTGTCCGGACCAGAGGCTGAGGCCAAGATAGGAAACGCACTTCCCTTAAAGTCTATCATGGAAGGGACTCTTGTTCATAACCTTGAACTTAAACCTGGCAAGGGAGGGCAATTAGTGCGCACCGCCGGTGGCGCGGCCCAGGTTCTCACCAAGGAGGGAAATTACGCCTCAGTTAAACTGCCCTCTAACGAGGTCAGGCTAATCCCGCTGAATTGTCAAGCTACCATTGGTCAGGTAGGCAACATAGAGCATAGAAGTATTCAAAGCGGTAAGGCAGGCCGTTCCCGCTGGTTGGGACGGCGTCCCCGGGTGCGGGGGGTGGCTATGAATCCAGTTGATCACCCACTGGGAGGGGGAGAAGGAAAGAGCTCGGGAGGAAGGCACCCGGTTAGTCCCTGGGGTCAGCCGACCAAGGGATATAAGACGAGAAAAAGAAAGGGCCGGGACCGCTATATCGTGAAGAGGAGAAAATAATGAGCAGGTCAGTCAAGAAAGGACCTTATATAGATGCCAAGTTGTCAAAGAAGATCCAGAAGATGGTTCAATCCAACCAGAAGAAAGTAATTAGAACCTGGGCCAGAAGTTCCACCATTGTCCCTGAATTTATTGGCTACACCATAGCTGTTCACAATGGAAAACAATTTATTCCCACCTATATTACCGAGGATATGGTGGGGCATAAGCTGGGAGAGTTTTCTCCCACCAGAACCTTCAGGGCCCATGGGTCTCATACAGAGAGGTCAGCAACCAAAACATGACGGAGGCAAGAGCAGTTGCAAGATATGTTCCTATGTCGGCGCGGAAGGTGCGTCAGGTCATTGACCTCATTAGAGGAGAGAGAGTGAATGAGGCATTGGCCATCCTTAAGTTTACCACAAAGGCAGGCAGGCTGCCGGTGGAAAAGGTAGTCCAATCAGCCTTAGCTAACGCCGGACGGGATTCCAAGGTAAATGTAGACCGGCTCTATGTAGCGGAAGCTTATGTTGATGCTGGCCCGCCTCTAAAGAGATTTATGCCCCGGGCCATGGGCAGAGCTACCAGCATTCTTAAAAGGTCAAGCCATATCACGGTAGTGCTCAAAGAGGAGGAACCTAAATAATTATGGGTCAGAAAGTTCATCCGATTGGATTCAGGTTAGGGTTTATCCGTGACTGGGATTCACGCTGGTTTGCCAAGAAAGGCTATGGAAATCTTCTTCATGAGGACATAAAAGTTCGCAAGTACATTAAGGATAAGCTGCTTTATGCTGGCGTGTCCAGGATTGAGATTGAAAGAGCTTCGGACAGGATGAGGATAACTCTTCACAGCGCCCGCCCCGGAATTATAATTGGACGCAGAGGAGCGGAGGTGGATCGCCTCAAAGAAGAGTTAGAGGAGATGACCGGAAGAGAAGTCCTCATTGATATCCAGGAGGTGAAGAACCCGGGCCTGGATGCTCAGTTAGTAGCTGAGGGGGTTGCTCAGCAGTTAGAGAAGAGAGTGTCTTTCCGAAGAGCTATGAAGAGGTCAGTATCTTTGGCTATGAACTTAGGGGCTAAGGGAATAAAGATAGCCTGCAGTGGACGCCTGGGTGGCGGAGAGATGTCTCGCTCGGAGTGGTATAGAGAGGGGAGAGTTCCCTTGCACACCTTACGAGGTGATATAGATTATGGAACCCGGGGGGCCAAGACCACCTACGGAATGATTGGAGTTAAAGTCTGGATTTTCAAGGGAGAAATTCTGTCTCATTCGGAGGAGAAGAAAAATGCCGCTCATGCCAAAAAGGATGAAGTTTCGCAAGGCTCAAAGAGGACGAATGAAAGGAAAGTCCTCCCGGGCCTCAACCCTCGGCTTCGGTGAATATGGACTTAAGGCTTTAGAGCCTTGCTGGCTTACTGACCGCCAGATAGAGGCCGCCCGGGTGGCCCTTACCAGGCATCTTAAGCGGGGGGGGAAGGTCTGGATAAGACTGTTCCCGGATAAGCCGGTGACAGCTAAACCGGCTGAAACCAGGATGGGCAAGGGGAAAGGCTCTCCTGAATATTGGGTGGCTGTGGTGAAGCCAGGTCGCATCCTATTTGAGGTGGAAGGCATTCCTGAAGAATCCGCCCGGGAGGCGATACGCCTGGCCGCTCATAAATTGCCATTGAGAACAAAATTTATTGCCAGATGAAAGCCACTGAATTGCACCAGTTGACTTTGGAAGAATTAGCTCAGAAGGAAGCTGGTTTCAGGGAAGAGCTTTTCAATCTGAGGCTACAACAGGTGACTGGAAAGCTGGAAAATCCAGGCAGGTTCAGGGAAGTTAGAAAAATAATTGCCAGAATAAAGACTATTATAAATGAGAAGAGGAAGGGAAAATGAACAAGCGAGGACATAGGAAAGTGCGATTGGGAAAAGTAATCAGCGATAAGATGGATAAGACCATAGTGGTGGCAGTGCAGAGATTGGTCAGGCATCCCATGTATAAGCGAGTGATTAGAAGAACCACTAAATTCAAGGTGCATGATGAGAAAGGCCTTGCCGGAGTGGGAGATAAAGTGAAGATAATGGAGACCAGGCCCTTAAGCAAGGAGAAGAGATGGCGTCTGGTGGAGGTTGTGGAGAAAGTGAAGTAAATGGTTCAGATGAGGACAATTCTCGGCATTGCTGATAACTCAGGAGCTAAACGGATAGCCTGTATTAAAATCGTGGGAGGAAGCAGGCGGCGCAGTGGCTCCTTAGGGGATATCATCATTGCTTCGGTTAAGGAAGCTGTGCCGGGAGGGCAAGTCAAGAAAGGGGATGTGGTCAGAGCGGTTATCGTCAGGGCGAAGAAAGAAGTCCGCCGCTCCGATGGCTCGTATGTAAAATTTGACCGGAATGCCGCAGTGATTATTGACCTTCAGGGTAACCCGGTAGGGACAAGGATATTTGGACCAGTGGCCGGGGAGTTAAGGGAGCGCAACTTCGCCAAGATAATCAGCTTAGCTCCAGAGGTAGTTTAATGAATGTTAGAAAAGGTGATATGGTGCAGGCTGTGACTGGAAGAGATAAGGGGAAGACAGGAAAGGTGCTGAGGGTATTCCCCAAGAAGGAAAGGGTAATTGTTGAGGGTATAAATTTCGTTAAGCGCCATACCAAGGCCCAGCCGCCTGAACAGCAAGGAGGTATCCTCAAGAAGGAAGCATCAATTCATATATCCAATGTGATGGTCTATTGCCCCCGTTGTAACAAAGCTACCCGTGTAGGGCATCGGAAATTAGAGGATGGGACCAAGTCAAGGCTCTGCCGCCGCTGCGGAGAGCTCATTGGGAAGTAATGGCCAGACTAAAAGATAAATACCAGAAAGAGATTCTCCCCCGGTTGAAGGAAAGATTCAAATATAAAAATAACCTTGAAGTGCCCCGGTTGGAGAAGATTGTCATCAATGTTGGCCTGGGTGAGGCAGTAGCTGACCCCAAGTTTTTAGAAGCGGTCGTAGGAGAACTGGCCGCCATTACCGGTCAAAAGCCGATTGCCACTAAGGCAAGGAAATCAATTGCGGGCTTCAAGATAAGGGCAGGAATGACCATCGGCTGCAAGGTTACCCTGAGAGGAAACAGGATGTTCGAGTTCTTTGATAGATTGGTAAATGTAGCCCTTCCCCGGGTTAGAGATTTCAGGGGCATCTCCCCAAACTCATTTGATGGCAAAGGGAACTTCACATTGGGAATCAAAGAGCAGACAATCTTTCCCGAGATCAGCTATGAGAAAATACCCATGGTGCATGGAATGGACATCACTCTGATAACTACCGCTAAGAGCAATGAAGAGGCAAGAGAACTTCTCAAACTCTCAGGAATGCCCTTCCAGGAATAGAAGCATCAGAGACCCTCACTATTAATGTGTTACCAATACATAACAGATGATGCTTATTTGGGGAATACAACATAAGCTCTTCTGTTTTCGCCACTTACGCTTGTTGATTTTTTAGGGGTGTCCCCTATACAACACACTAACAAGCGCCACTCATCCTGCCCCCCAGCCCAGGCGGGAGGATTTAGGGTGAGGGGAATTCCACGCCACCGACGGTAAAAAAGCCGGCAATGACCAGAAAAGAGAAACCTGGCACGAAAATTGCGTATTATAAATAAACGGAAGGAGGACAAAAATGCGAAAGTTAAGGTCTAAAATTGCAGGTTGCTGGTTACAGGTTAAACATTTCTTTCATCTCTCTCCCAGCATACCAGAAACACAACACAGCCGTGGCTTTACCATGGTGGAGCTCCTCACCGTCATCGCCATCATCGCCATCCTGGCCGGCCTGCTCATGCCCGCCCTCCGTAAGGCAAGAATGAAAGCCATGGAAGCCAAAGCCAAAGCTATGATTTCCCAGCTCGAAATCGCCCTCAGCATGTACCAGACCGATTTTGGCACGTATCCTGACTATGACGGAGGGGGTGGCGCCTACGAGGAGGTGCAGTGGAAGATACTGGAACTTCTTACTGGCAGAAATGGGGATAATCAAAATTGGGATCTCCTGACTGCTCACGTGGATAATAATCGATGGAACGGCCCTTATCTGGATGTGAAAAAAGATGACATTGAATGGACGGGTAGTGGAAATTACATCAAGGATCCTTGGGGCAATCCATATGTTGTTATCGTTGACTTGGATGGGAGCACTACCACAACTTACCCTCGCCACAACACATTGGGAGTTGACATCTACTCCTTTGGACCTGATGGGATGACTGAGGGCCCTAATAACAGTGAAACCTCTGATTCAACTGATAGTTCAGCTTGGAGCGATGATATGGATGGCAACAGCGATGATGCAACGAGCGCCGACTGTGACAAGAGCATGGACGACGTCAACAACTGGTAGCCATAGCTTACGGCAGATAAAACATTAGCCGGCAGGTTCAGCTTTGAGGTGACCAAAATGCTGCGTCGTAGAACTCTCAACTCTCAATGTCCAACTCTCAACTTTTTTGGCTTCACTCTCCTTGAACTCCTCGTCGTCTTGGCCATTATGGCCATGCTTACAGGAATGTCCGTCCCCGCCATCTCCGGCTACATCAAAGGCGCCCGCCTCAAAGGTGGCGCAAGGGAGATTGCCTCAGCCCTGAGATTAGCCCGAACCATGGCAATTACTAAGAGAGATATCTATAGTGTTGACTTCGACATTGCTAACAGACAATTCTGGATTGAGTGGAGTGGAAACGTTGTAGGTGAAACGTACACCCTGCCAGATACTATTGACATCAGGAGGCCAGGGGCAATCTATAATGAGGATGATTATATCACATTTGTGAATAATCAAGCAGATTTCAAGGCAACTGGTGGCCTTAGCGGGACCAGTGGCTCAGTTTGGGTAGCAGATAAAAACGATAATTACAAGCGAATTGGAGTCAGTAATACTACTGGGAGAGTAATCGTTGATGAGGAAATTAATCCGTAGTAAGGGGTTCACCTTACTCGAAATAGTCATTGCCCTGGCTATTCTCGTCATTGGACTGGTAGGAGTCTTAGCTCTCTTCCCGACCGGCTTGAGGGCAAGCAAGCGAGCCGGTGATTTTACGACTGCGGCCATCTTAGGCCAACAGCGGCTAGAAAGCATAAAGAGGGCTGGGTATTCCCTTTACAGTACCGATGGCTGGTATAATTGGGATGTTTCAGGGGAAACCGAGGCTAATGCACCTGCTCAGCCCTTTCCAGATCAGCCCGACTTCAGCTGGAATGCCGAAGTGACAGATACTACTTTTACGCCGGACCTGAATCTGAAGGGCGTAAATGTCATAATATACTGGCAGGACCGGGGACAAACCCGCTCGGAGAATTTCTTCACCTACTTAGCTGACTATAGCTAAAGAGAGAATTAACGGCTACTGAGGGGGTGGATGCTGTTATGGAAGGGGAGCGAGAAAAGAGAGATTCATTGACTAGAATCCATGCTCCGTCGCACGTTATTAAAAAAGGATTTACCCTAACAGAGATCCTTGTAGCCGTGACCATATTAGTTATAGCCGTGGCCGCTATCTACACTTCCTTCAAAGGCGGAACAACTTCTTGGACGAAAGGGACGGCGCGCATGGAACGCTACCTCAATGCTCGAGCTGCCTTAGATATGATTTCACGCGAAATTCAATGTGCTATGCTTGGTTCAAATATAATCTTTAGGGGCAAGCAGGCAACTTGGAATGACAATGGCACTGACCGACAGGATGACGAACTTTATTTTGTTGCCGCTGTTAATCATCCCGCTGGTACAGGTCAATATGATTTATGCGAGATAGGGTACTATTTAAATGAAAGCATCTCTCCTTCCTCGTCTAACCTTATGAGGCGGCTGGATGACATTCCAGATAGTACTATAGAGGAAAAGACGGGAGCGGCTACTCTGGTATCGAATGTCATCAGTCTGAACTTTGAGTATGGATACTACAATGATGCCAGTGGTGGATTCATCTTTACAAATTCGGAAAGCTTAGCGGATGATCGCCTTTGGGATTCTAATACAGATATTCACACCACCTACTACCGACCGGTTGGCGGAACTGGAGATCCGAACCCAAGCGAGGATGAGCTGCCACATGCAGTTAAAATAACGATCCAGGTTCGGGATGACCAGGCTCGGGAAGACCCCCTAACCTTATCAACAACCGTTTATATGCCGGCAGCTGAGGAGCGATGAGAGTGAAGGTTAGCTGGACTAAAACTCAACCAAGGGATGACAGGGGAGTAGCCTTAATTGCCGCGGTAATGGCGGTGGCAGTGCTCTTGGCTATTGGGCTCTCCTTCGCCTTCAATATGAGGTTAGAAGAGAAATGTGCCGCCAATTATATGTATGGCATGAAGGCAAAGTATTTAGCTAAGGCAGGAGTTGCCAGGGCAGTAGCTGCCTTGAAAATTTATGCGAATAACTCCAATTATCTCTGGGCGAACTACTCTACCTTGGCTCAGGGCTGGGCAGTTGGATATAGCGGGACAATAGAAGGTGGCGAATTTGATGTCAGGTATACCCGGACAATTGCCGGCACGGGGGATGAGAATAATACACTTTTAGATGTGCAATCTGACGGCGATGTTAACGGACATATAATTAGGGGGATAATTGATGAGGAAAGTAAGATTAACATTAATACGGCACAAAACGACCTTCTGGAAGGCTTGCCAGGAATAGGTGATAGCAAAGCCAATGACATCATTGGCGGCAGACCCTATCTAACCATCGCTCAGGTGATCACTGCTGACAACATCGGCCTGGGGATTTTCTATGGAGACGATGAGAATGACAACCATCTATTGGATAGTAATGAGAATGATGGAGTCGATGACGATGCTGATGGAGTCCTGGATGGAGGAATTGAGGATCTTATCACCGTCAGTTCTCCTACTATTACTGATCCGGCCGGTGGAGGAATCGACGTATCTCCGGTCAATGTCAATACCGCCAATGAGAGAGTATTGAGAGCGGTGATAAGTACTGCTAGTGTTGGTATTCCTGATGTTGGAGAGGCCACCCGGGACAAAGTAGTTAAAGCCATCATAGAGTACAGAACTGGGAAAGATTATGATGACGGAAGCAACATTGGGGGTGGAAACCCCAATCCCTTTGATGGTATTGACAGCAATCGTGGCGACGGGATTGACCCCACTGTAACTGGGTTTAGTTCGGATGGGCTTGATAATGATGGTGACGATGATGGTTCAGATGATGCTGAAGATACATATCTCTTTGCTGGTGGAGCCCGGGGAGAATTCAATGCCCTTATAGATTATCTTAGGTCCAACGGCTACCATCAGGGCGCGGCTATAAGTTCAGATGCTGCAAGAGATAACATTAAAGATAATGCTGACCCTTCCAGTGTAGCGGACTACGATGGAGATGGGAACCCCGAGTGCTGGACAACACCGTTCTGCTTCAGGTCAACATATTTCCAGATAATTTCAGAGGGGACGGCATTAGATCCAGCCGGCAATGTAGCCGCTTCCTGTAAGATAGAGCGGATCGTGGGGCCGATTGAATAGCGTCATAGACGAATTATTTGCCGAAAGCAAACTTGTCAGGATTGTGGAGAGGGAAAGGTAGAATAGATGGAAGGAGGCGATGAGCATGAACAAAATGTCTCAGAAGATCTTCCTGATGTTGGCCTTAATAAGCTTTTTCTTAATGTGCGGATTGTCTCTAAAGCTTTGGGCTACTACTTATTGTGTGTATGATGATGGGGATAATCTTGATACCACAGACATAGAAGGTAGCTGGAGCTGGGGGGCAGGAGCTAACACTGTCCAGAATGAAACAGCGGAAGGCACCGGGAACGCCGTTGAAATAGATGCTGGCACCGTTAGCTACACTTGTAGCGATGAGGATGGTTCCGACTGGTCAGGATGTTATGTCATCGCTCCCCTTTATATGGGTATGTGGATTTATAGTAATGATAGCAGTGGCACTGATACGCTGGATATAATAATCACTGAAGAGGATGATGATGGCTTAAACGGTGGAGGGCCAGGAGTCGACCAAACTTGGGATCTGACTACACCAATTAGTCTTGACTGGACGGGGTGGAGGTACCAATATGTGACATTACCTAGCGGTACAACCGCCAATGATTTCACGCCTAGCGCAAATCCTGATGAAGCCATCGGCGATTTCAATCCAGGGCCTGTTGATGACCCTTTGAATGGGTGGGCGGCAAAGGGAGTGGAGAGTATACAGATGGCCCTCACAAATAATAGCGGTAACAATAGTAGCATCTACGTGGATAGAATCGCCCTTTCTCCTGGCGATGCCACGGTTAGTCAAATCTTTCCTACGGACGATGTTCAGGCTGATGGGAAAACAACGCCCGATATTACCTTAGACCGAGCGCCTTATACCATATCGGCTGTGCTCTCAGGAGCAGAGATTGCCAACGCTCTTAACCGCATATCAATAGTTCATTCCAACGATTCTGACAACCTCTTGAATACGGTAGCTAACACGGAGGATGATGGAGTGCGCCGAGCAAAGCTCCTTAG
>JAGMAN010000008.1 GCA_023130215.1 bacterium | reverse complement strand
ACTCCCATGGTTATAGCAAACTTAGAGACATCTTCTGGTTTTTCAAAAAATTGAGTCCTATCTTTAACCGTTTTTTCCGTCAGGGTCTTTATCCTGGTCCGAGACGCGAGAGAAGAACCGGGTTCATTGAATCCAATATGTCCATCCTGTCCAAGCCCTAAAATTTGAAGATCAATTCCGGCTACTTCTCTAATCAATTTTTCATATTGCTGGCAAAGAGTCTGTGGGTCCTTAGTGAGACCGTTGGGAATGTTTATATTACGCTTATCAATGTTAATATGATTGAATAGATTGGTATCCATAAAGTAACGACAGCTCTGGGTATGGTTTGGGGCCAACCCCAGATATTCATCCAGGTTGAAAGTGAATACTCGTGAAAAATCTAAACTCCCCTCTTTATGTGACCGTATAAGCTCCTTATAGGTCCCGATTATTGTATTAGATACATCCAAACCAAGAACAAAGTGAGGTTTTTTACGAATACCTTCAGTAATAATTGATGCCGCTCGTTTGCTCATTTCATTATAATCTTTTGCGATAATAACTTTCATTTTTTTGAAGCACCTCCTCTGGTTTTTTTATTTCTTCTCAAGGTAACCGATGATGTAATCTACAGCTTTATCTACTGTTTGCACTTCCAAAGCAGCCTCTTCATCCATTTCGATATCAAATTCCGTTTCAAAACCAGCCACTAACTCGACACTATCTATTGATTCTGCTCCAAGGTCAAACACAAAATTCGATTCCGGTTTAATTTCAGATGGGTCAATCTTCAATACCTGCGAGGCTATTTTTATCACCCCTTTTTGAACATCTTCTCTGTTTACCATTTTTTCTCCTTTCCAAAAAGATTGTGAATCTCCGCCCTTATTCTTTCAACCTCCCGGCGTGTTTCTTTTACAAATGGATCATCAGATGCTGATATATGTACCTCAGAATAGTCGTCAATAATTTTCTCGCCCCTAACATCGTCCTTTTCCTTAGACTCTTCCACCATTTTACTCACCTTTTCTTCCATCCGAAGGAGGGTTTTTAGTAATTCTCCAATATCTTTTGAGGGGAAATCTTTTGAAATTATCTGCCTTGCGTGTTCCCAGTGTCCTTCGGAATCGAAAGAGGAGACAGAGAGAATCTCTTTTGGTGATATTCCCTCTAAGAGATTTTTTTCTAAAACTTTCTTTAACTCGATGAGTGCATAATATCTTATGAAGAAGGTATAAGTCTCTATCGCTTTTTCTCTATTTATTTCAAGAAGATAATTCTTGCCAAGACCAGGAATGTCTTCCTGAGTATAGACTTGCTTTACCTCTTTCACATGCAAAAGTCTTCTTCTGGCCTCTATCATTAAATCAATAATTTCAGTTCGGAGAATATCAAAAATGATTTTCGACCTCTTTGCTTTATTTCTCTTTTTATATTTGGCTTCGTTCCTCCTTATCATGTAGAGATTATCCGAGAGAACCCACGCCGGTATTATCTCATTTAAGGCGGGAGAGACACCTTCCAAGGCATGAGCAGGCGTATTGATAAGCGAGAAGGGGAACTCGACCTTTTGAGGTAAAGCGTCAACTACTGAAGCAATTAGTGAATATGGTGCATTTCTAAAATTAGAAGGGAACTTTATATTGCATCCGAGACCAAAAAAAACTCCCTCACCGCAGAAAATCTCCTGGTCGGGTGCTTTACCAGTATGATTAGAACCAACATTTGCCCCGTAACTTACATTGCCTTTACCCTCGGGCCAGAAGGCCGCAATAAGTAGCGCCTGATGATGGAAACCAACAAATGGCCCTACCAGCGAAGCAGTTATCTCTCCTTCGCCCACCCCGCTATTGGGCCCGAGAATAGAGTCAGTAACCTTGCCGTGGCGCTCAACATGAGAGTGTTCGGTCAAAACAGAGGAAGTAACAATAGCTAAAGAAGTAACCTGACTACTCCACTGGAGGATTGAGTCTTTTACATATGCTCCGTCGCTGATTTTAGTTGGCTCATCCTTACTGCTTAACATAGTAACATTAATCACTGTAGATGCGTTCTCAATAACTCCGTAGGGTCCAATATAGGTACTGAGCACCTTTGGGGTATTCTTCACCACTGCTCCTTCAGAAATAATCCCTTTATCAGAGGTGACTTTAGCCAAATATTCCTTGATTAACCTTTCATATTCAGAGAGCAGTTTCTTATCACCCCGGGAACGGGCTAACTTCTCGGCAACCTCAACGGTGATTTCGGCATAGGTTTTTACCTCCCGCCCCCCTGTCTCTATGGCCAGAGGTAGCTCTATTCCATTACCAAAAGTGGCTGCCTTTTCGGTGGAAATGACACCCAGGTTAAACAAAACTGCTCTGTCTCTAACCACATAATTGGCTAAACACCTAACCTCCTTTATGAGAGTATTGTTGCCAATCCTGCAATTTATCAGGGTAGAATTATATATTCCACTGCTGAGACTCACTTCTTTTTCTACCTCTATCTCTTCTTCAAACTTGCCGAGAATGACCTCTCCGTAGAAGCAGGAATTCTTTACTCTCCCGGGGTTAAATCCTGAGGTCACTTTCACTTTACTCCAGTCAGAGGCATAGTTTCCATTCTCTTCAAGCTTCTTTATTGTTGCAGGACTTAGACTCTGCGCGGCCACCCTTTCTCTTACCTCTTCCAAACCCTTAATTAACTCTGAAGTGCTGATGGCCTCTTTCAGAATTTGGTGAATATTCAATTCACAATCTCCTTACTTCTTTTTTAATGCATCAGTCATCTTTTCAACATGCTTATAATAATCTTTTCTTTTTAGCTTCGCCCCGGCAGCTTCATCCATCACCACCATAGTATTGGGATGCATCTGGAGCACAGAAGCAGTAATCTCAGCCGTTATCGGACCCTCCACCGCCTTAGCTAATACCTCGGCCTTCTTGGCTCCGTTAGCCAGGAGCAGACAAATCTTAGCTTCCATTACGCTCCCGACTCCCATGGTGATGGCATATTTGGGCACCTCATCAATGTTTTTGAAGAAACGGGCGTTATCCTTAATTGTCTCCTCAGTTAAGGTCTTTACCCGGGTTCGGGAACCAAGCGAGGAACCAGGTTCATTGAAAGCAATGTGGCCATCCCCTCCAATCCCCAAGACCTGTAAATCTATCCCCCCGGCATCACGAATCATTTTCTCATATTCCCGACAATGAGCCTCTAAGTCTTTAGCCATTCCATCTGGGACATGGACATTCTTCTTATCAATATTTATGTGATTGAAGAGATTATCGTCCATGAAGTAATGGTAGCTCTGTGGATGGTCTGGGGCCAGGCTACAGTATTCGTCTAAGTTAAAGGTGGTCACCCTGGAGAAATCTAAGCCCTCATCCTTGTGCATGCGGATGAGCTCCTTATATAGACCAACCGGAGTGCTTCCCGTGGCCAGACCAAGAACGAAACCATCCTTCTTTCTTCCCATCTCCTCAACCACAATCTCAGCCGCCTTTTGGCTCATCTCCTCATAATCTTTCTTAATAAATACCTGCATTCTTCCTCCTCCTTTCTTTCTCCGGGCTCACATTTAATCCATCTTGTCTTTTTTGGTCTCATGGCCACCTCTATTAATTATGAACATGTGTTCATAATAATTTTACCAAATAATTTTCTACATGTCAAATAAAAAGAGCCTGCCTAAAAGCAGACAGACTCTTTATGGTGTAACTTACCTATTTACAGTAAGTTACAAATAGTGGCTCCCCGGGCCGGTCAATGTTGATAACAAGGCTATGTACGCACAACTTTAGCTACTTCTTTTTTCTAAGGAAGTAATATATTTTTTTACTGCTTCTTTAGAAATAAACCAGTTTCTGCCAAATTTTACAGCTTCAATCTTACCTTCTCTTGCCAATAGACTCAAATATTCCTGACCATAAGGTGTTTCCTTATAAACCTTGCTTATAGGTAAATATTTCTCCTCAGGCTTTTGTTCTTTTTCAGGTTTTATTGCTTCAATCCAGATTGCTAATGAGCGCTCAACAGATCTAGCCATAAAATTGATAAAATCAACTAATTTTTCTTTGTGTCCTTTTTCTAAACAATCATAATATCTTTTTCTATCTACTTTTAGCACTACTGTTGGCGGAAATCCATGCTGCATAAGAATAAGATTTGTTAATAATCTTGCGGTTCTGCCGTTGCCATCAATAAATGGATGAATATGCACAAGTTTAAAATGAGCTATTGCAGCATATTCTATAATATTGGCCTTTGACTTCTTATTTTTAAGCCATTTGCCAAAATCAGCCATAAGATGAGGAACCGAAATTAACTCCGGAGGAATATATTTTGACCCGGAAATAGTAACTTTTACGTTTCTATATTTACCTGCTTCTTTATCATCGATTTTAGTCAATACAAGCGAATGTATCTGCCTTATAAGCAAAGGAGTAACCATGACTCTTTTAGAGAGTAATTTTTCCACAAATTCAATAGCATCTCTATGATTGATTGCTTCAAGATGTTCCTTCAAGGGTTTGCCTTTTATAGTTAAGCCATCTTCCAATATTAACTTAGTTTCTTTAAGAGTAAGGGAACTTCCTTCTATAGCATTGGAATTATACGTCCATTCCACAACAATTTTTTCTTTTAATTTTTCTAAGGCAGTTTTAGGAAATGGCCTTAACTTATCGAGTTGCTTTTTCTTCTGGACTATTCTGTTATATAGATTTCTGTCCATCATATGCGCTTTTCTCCCTTTGTATCGGATACACTAAAAATATACACTATCCGATACGATATGTCAAGGGGTTTTTTTAACAGTGTTTTTTTAACAGGGGTTTTTTTAACAGAAAAAGGAGCATTCGAAGAGGTCTGTCTAAAATTCCCAGTTTTGGAGGATATTCTCGACTAAATTTACGGCGTGTATCAGGACCATATTTATGAAGCAGCAGACAGGGTATCGTTAGAGCAGATAGAAGAAAGACCTTTTTCCGGCGCCGCTGATTCTTCAATCGCCTTCGCTGTCTTTCTTTTGACAAACGCCTTTTTGTCCTATTCCAGGAGTTCTATTAATTCGGTAAAAGCATTATAAGTTTTCTGGCTTCGGATTATTTTTGACATCTTTTCATAAGGCTTTATATACCTGTACCTGTCACCAAGCGGAGCTTTAATATATAAACAAGCAAAAAGATTGCCCATCTGGACTGCCTCGGAAAAATTGAGATTACCCTGTCGAAAACTATCAATATTCCTGGCAATGTAAGTAATAAGTCCTGCCCTGAATGAGTCACCCGCGCCTACCAAATCTATAACTTCACTGGCGATAAACCGTGATTCTGTTTTTGCCTGTTCGGGAACTGTGCCGTCCGGCTTCATATGTTTTTCATAGGCGCCGTTATTTACTGTAACTCCGAATATTTTGGTCCGGTTATCGCCCTGCCAGAATTTAGAGGTGAGAAAATCCAGAAAATGGCACATGTTCTCATCGTAACTAAATGGAGTCCAGTCACGGGGTGAGCTCAACGTGTTTTCTATCATCTTGGCTTCGTCTGAAGAGGTGAAAAAGATATCAACTTCGGGTAGAAGCGGAATAAGCAATTTATATTCTTTTACTGGCTGGCCGGAATCAATCAATTTCTTAGGATTACCGGTCAAGGTATGGCTGTCAACAATAGTAATAGCTCCCTGCTTGCGGCACCATTTAATAAATTCTGCCAGATCCTTTCCGCCATTGGCATCACCTCTATCTGAAAGGCCGGAATACATGTAATAAACAATCTTGGGATTCAGGCGCTCTACAGATTCTTTGAAATAATCAAAGTCAAAATCATTATTGGCATTAGGGAAATAGGCTATGCCGCCACGCTCTTCTTTGCCTTTTTCATGAATAAAGGTAGTGCCTGTAGGCAAGGTTGAATGGATATATGTCCCGGACATATCTATGCTATCCTCGGTCATGACATCATAAAAATATCGGCCGGCCGCATCTAAACCGTTAAAAGCACCCTTGCCCAGATTAACATCAACAGCTGTTTTCAGTCCCGCTCTGGCCATTAAAGGCGCGGCATTGCCTGGTCCGCCGGCTGTTGCCTGACCCCGCTCTATCCATTGCCTGTATTCTTCCTGGGAATAATCAGGCATATCTTCAGTACTGCATTTGGCCAGGCCGCCGGGGCCAACAAGTTTTTCAACAAAATTAAATTCACTGCTTCTAAAATCTACTACCGCCGTATTTATGACCAAAACATCTACACTCATTTTTCAGACTTTCTTTCAACAGTTAAACCTGACTTGTTAGGCCATAATTTTATCGTCGGGGAATATATTATGGAAGGTCAAAATACGCTTTAAATTGACAAACTTACACACTCACTCTTTCTTTATTAAATGGCAATATTTCTATGTCAGCTCATCCAGATTATTACATCTTTTCTTTTACCCCACTGGTAGGCAATTTTCTGCAGTTCAATCAGTACCTTTATTTTTTCTTCAAAAGGCATGGCGGCTCGAACCTTGCGAAATTTTTCTTTTTCTTCAAATAACTCTTTACGGGTTATTATCTTATCACCGATAACGATTTTTTGATTATCTTCCATGTCGCCTCTTCTTAAACTTAACAAACTTACTGGTTAACCCGTATTCCTCTAAAATTTTATCAAGCTTTCCTGTATCTACCTTTGCCTGTTCTAATAACATCTCTGTCTTTCTTACATCTTTATCTCGGCCAGCTTTTAAAAACAATGCTATCAGATATTCCGGAGTTATTACTTTAGTTTTTATTCCCTCGTATTCTGTTTCTTCCGCATTTTCTACTGCTTCTTTTCCAAGGGCATCAGCTGGAATAAAATATACGGGAACCTCTTCGATAATTATCCACTGTCCTTTCCAATAATATCCTTTTTTCTTGAGATACTCATATATAGGTGATAGATTAATCAGTTTTTCCGTTTCCTTTACGGGAATAATAAATATATCTAAGTTGCTCGTAAAAAACAGTTCAACCCACTTTAAAGCCCCTATCGCTCCTCCCACAGCATAATCTTTTATCAATTTTTCTTTCTTTAATTCATTTATAACTTCTATTGTATTTTTCATAATGAATATTCTCCCGGGAGCTCATCCTGTTTTGTTGTCCTAAATATTACCACAGAAAGGTGAGTTTGTCAACAGGCGATGGTGCAGGCGGTGGTGCAGATTTTTTTGGCGCACATGTTAATCCCGAATTTTACTACGTCAAGATGATAGTTTTTTACTACATCAAAATGATAGTTTTTACACACCAACCGGTTCATAGAGTTTAGCACCTAATATCTTTTGTTCTAGCTGCTGTTCTTTGATAAACTTATTACTCTTAGATAGCTTTGCCTTGGCAATGATAGTGTTTTTGTATAGCACCAGGACATCTCTATTCTTCAGGAGACAGGCATCCACCTTGGCCTTAGCAAAGGATAGCCTTATATCACTGGGAGGGATCTGGATGATCTGGTTATCCCAGGAGATAGTATTATCATGATTTACCGTTCTTTCTTTCTTGATACAAAAGATAGTATCCAGATTCTTATCCTTAGGCAATGGTAGATAAGCAGATTCAGCCGTGTGAGTATATCTTTTGTTATACCAGGGGAGGAACTTATTTATTAGGAACTTATTAGCTTGAGTATAATCTCTTATGCCAGCTAATCTCATCTCTTTGATAAGGCGGTCCTGGAAGAATCTAAAGAGCCGTTCTATCCTTCCCTTTGCCTGGGGGGAGTTTGCATTGATGATATTTATACCAAGCTCATCCAGAGCGCGTTCTATCTGAGTATCTTTCTGTTGCTCCTTGACATCATAATGGGTGCCACCATGCCTTGTGGTTTTAAAATGAGAGGCTTTGTCCGGATAAAGGCACATGAAGATACCCTTTAGTTCAGTGAATCTTCTTATCACATGCATGTTGGCAAAGACAGTATCAGAAGGATAGAACTTAGCATAGGGAGTCTCATTAGTGGCATCATCAATCATGGCTACTAACCACCATTTCTCAGGGATGTGTTCTATCCAGTTATGCTGGGATGAATCCATCTGGACTAACATACCGGCCTTAGGCATCCTCCGACGTCTACGATGGACAATTTTCTTCTTTTTAGGAGTATGCAGATTATACTCTATAAGGATCTTTCTTATGGCCTCATAGGATAGAAGGATTTTATGGACATCTTCCAGTTTGTCTTTAAAATGAAGAACATTGAAATCGGAATAATAATCCTCATACAAACCAGCTATCACCTTGGCCTTTGCCTCAGGGATCTTTCTGGGAGAGGGTCTGGATACTCTTATAAGCGCTTGAAAGCCATGGATAGCAACTTTCTTTTTGAGTCTTAAGAAATGTATATAGCTAAGACCCAATATTTGGCTGGCCTGGATTGCCTTAATTCTTTTCTTCAGGCAATCTTTAATAACAGTATATCTATGCACTGCTTTCTCAACCCCTATGATTTTCAGTTCCATACCTTCCTCCTTTCGGGCTTACCTTGCCCTAAGAGGAAGGATACGGATTTATCTTTACTCAGTCAACATTAGAGCTCCGCATTTGCTCTATAAAGAGCATTTGAAAAACTTGTTCTTTGACAATTTCTGGCATTTTAGCTAAAGAGACACCTTTAGTTTAAAAATTAGGCTCATAGAAGGGCCGTAGAGCCATTTCTAAAGCTTGGGACATATCTTAGTATATCTCAAAATTGCTTTAACATCTCTAAGGGTATCATCCCAGTGGTCATCTTCTACCTGGTTAAAAAAATCCCTGGCTCTACGCCACCTCTTCTTAATGGAACCTTCATCAAAGTTTAATTCTATGGACTTGATAAACCTATCTGAAGCAAGGTGATTGTCTATCATGATCATCAAAATCAATCTAAAAACGCATGTTTTACAAAACCAAAAAACTAACATTTTCACGTAGTAATAAAAACTATCATTTTGTTATTGTAACAACATAATCCCGAATTTTATTGACTTATT
>JAGMAN010000079.1 GCA_023130215.1 bacterium | reverse complement strand
CCAGGTCAACAAGGGAGACGTTGGGGGTGGGAACCCGCACAGACAATCCATCCATCTTCCCCTTTAGTTCGGGCAGAACCTTAGAGACAGCCGCCGCCGCCCCGGTGGTGGTAGGAATCATGGAAAGAGCCGCCGCTCTTGCCCTCCTCAAATCTTTATTGGGAAAGTCCAGCATTACCTGATCATTAGTATAAGAATGGATGGTAGTCATCAATCCTCTCTTTACCCCAAAATTATCCAAGAGCACCTTGACTACCGGGACCAGGCAATTGGTGGTGCAGGAAGCATTAGAGAGAATGTGATGTTTGGCTGGATCATACTTATTCTCGTTAACTCCCATGACAATGGTAATGTCCTCCCCCTTAGCCGGGGCAGTAATAATTACTTTCTTTGCCCCAGCCTGGAGATGCTTGGAGGCTCCTTCCTTATCCCGGAACCTTCCGGTAGCTTCTATCACTACTTCAATTCCTGAATCCTTCCAGGGGAGCCGGGCCGGGTCCTTCTGAGCCAGTACCTTGATTTTCTTCCCATCAACGATAATGGAATCCTCCCCAGCCTTTATATCTGCCTTTAGCTCTCCTAAAATGGAATCGTACTTCAATAGATGGGCCAATGTCTTAGCGTCAGTCAGGTCATTGACAACTAAGAAATCAATTTCACCCTCATTAAGAGCAGCCCGATATATGTTTCTTCCAATTCTCCCAAACCCGTTAATAGCTACCTTCACTGCCATTTTTCCTCCCCCTTTCTTTACTGTACGAGATACAGTGAGAATATATCATACCATATTCTATCCTGTCAACAAAAAATAATTGCACAAAAAATAATTGCACAAAAAATAATTGCACAAAAATAATTGCCAAAGCCAGAAAAAGGTTGTATAATGCAGAATGAGGTAAGATAAGATATGTATGAAGAATACTGGGGACTGAAGGAAAAACCATTTGAGAATACTCCTGACCCTCGCTTTCTCTACCATTCTCCCCAGCACGAGGAAGCTTTGATGAGGCTTCTCTATGCTGTGGAGGAAAGAAAAGGGGCTGGCATGCTCACTGGAGTATTTGGGTGCGGAAAGACACTCCTTGGATATGCCCTCTTAGACAAGCTGGACAAGGCTAAATTCAGAGCCGCATTCCTGACCAATCCCCAGCTTGAGCCAATAGAGCTTCTAAGGGCTATTGCTTATAATTTGGGTGTAATTGATTTACCTAAGAAGAAGACCGAAGTCCTAACTGACTTCCTTCTCCAAACCATCAAAGAGACCTTACTTGATAACCTGGGCGATGGAAAGGACACGGTAGTTATCATAGATGAAGCTCATGGCATTGAATCCAAGGAGGTCTTTGAACAACTGAGGCTGATTCTCAATTTTCAACTGAAGGATAGATTCTTGCTTACTCTCTTGCTATTCGGGCAACCAGAGCTTAGCACTAAAGTAGATAACCTGAAGCCCTTAGAGCAGAGGATAGCTATCAAATGTTACTTAGATAAAATGAGTGAAGAGGACAGCAGAAATTACATTAATCATAGGCTGGAAGTGGCTCAGTCTGAAAGGGAGATTTTCGCTGAGGAAGCCATCAGGTCCATCTATGAAGAGAGTGGAGGTATTCCCAGGAGGATAAATCAGATATGTGATATGAGTCTGCTTGCTGGATTTGGCCGAAAAGCAGAAAAGATAGATAAAGAGCTTATCCAGGCAGTGGTTAAAGATATAGTGCGGTAGAAATATTATAGGAGAGAGCTGAAGATGCTAAAGTTAGCTGAAATAATTCGCGAGGGGCTGAGGATAAAGCAAGCTCGCAAGGAGGAGCTCAGAGGAGTCAAAGTTCCTGAAGAAAAGCCCAAAGCCGAGCCGGAAGTGCCCATTGTGCCCCAACCGCAAATCGTGCCGACGGCCACACCCCCAACGCCAGAGCCCATACCACCACCAGCTCCACCTCCCCCGCCAGGGGAAGCAGCTCCGGAAGTTAAAGAAGAAGTTGAAGCAGAATCTACTATGTCATTGATACAGAAAGAGATAGAGGCTTTAGAATTGACTGTGGACGAAGAGAATAAAGTCTACCGATTTGGCAATCTAACCACTCTGGATTTTAAAGATTTAGAGGGATGTAATCCAGTTATGGCGGCTACTAAAATTAAGGAAGCTATAAAGGATGTCCTTCTTAAGAAATACGAAGTAGAGTCAGATGAGTTAGAGAAGAGATTGGAGGAGCTCAGGAAGAAATTTAGAACTTTTGGTACCCACTGCTACGTCCGCAGCATAAAACAGAAGATGTAAAAAATCAATCTCCCCAACCTTACCAAGCATCCCTCCCCGCCTCCTTCTCCCATTTTCGCGCTTCCTTTTCAGGCTGTGTTGGATTATACCAGATTGGATTCAATCTTGTCAAGAAATCTTTTTATCATTTAATGGGCCAAGTTTGAGTAGCCGGGGAAGAGTAACTAACTCATAGCCCTTATCCCGAAGGGAGAGAATTATTTCAGGCAGGGCGGCTACGGTTGAGCTACGGTCATGGCCAGGGGACAGGTTGCGGCCATCATGCATAAGGATAATTGCTCCATCTTCAACCTGGCTTAGAACCCTCTTCTTGATTTTATGAGGACCGGCTCCCATCCAGTCTCCCGCATTCACTGACCACTGGCTGACTACATATCCCAACCTTTCCACCTGTTTGAGAACCCGGGGGCCAACCGCTCCATAAGGCGGTCGAAAAAGATAGGGAGAGACAGAAGTTACTTTCCGGATAACCTCCCCTGCCTTACTAATCTCATTAGCTACTCGAGAAGGAGTGTTTAGAATTGGCCCCCTATGACTATAGGTATGATTTCCAATCACGTGTCCAGCCTGCCGGACCTTCCTGGCCGTCTGCGGGAAATTCTCCACATTCCTCCCAACCATGAAGAAGGTAGCTTTTACTGCGTATTCATCTAAAATATCCAATATCTGAGAGGTGTAAGGTTCGTTCGGACCATCGTCAAAGGTGAGGGCAACCTGATGGGAGCCAGTATCCCCATGCCAGTAGATTATACCTACCCTATTCCTTCTCCCCATGATCCTTTTAATTATTAGTTAACTGATAGCTTCAGATAAACTATCCAAAATATCAGTCGCTATCAGAGCCAATTCCCCTTTCTTTTCCCTGGCTATATCTGCGGCCAGGCCGTGAAGATATACGCCGACCTGAGCAGATTCTATTTCGCCGAGTCCCTGACCAAGGAAAGAGGCAATCATCCCTGTAAGTACGTCTCCCATACCTCCGCTGGCCATGCCCGGGTTGCCAGTGGGATTAACATATACATTACTTTCCGAATCAGAAATAATAGTCCTTGCTCCCTTTAAGACAACAGTGGCTGCGGTCTCTTCCGCGACCTCTTGCGAAATCCCAATTCGATCATTTTGCACCTCTTCCTTTGACCTTCCTATGAGTCTGGCCATCTCTCCCGGATGAGGGGTAATGATTCTTGGCCCAGGGGCATTCTTGAGGATGGAGATATTCCCGGATATGGCGTTAATTCCATCAGCATCAATAACCATCTGCTTCTCGACTCTGGTTATTAATCTTCTGACCAGTTCGCTCGTTTCCTCACTTGTGGACAGCCCCGGCCCGATAGCTAAGGTATCTATTTTCTTAACTAATCTTAGGATTCCCTCTTCTGCCTTCAAACTCAAGGTGCCATCTTTAGTTTCCGGCAGTGGCTTTGTCATCACCTCGGTCAACTTAACTTCCATTATTGGATTTAGGCTCTCAGCTATTCCCAGGGTAACCAGCCCGGCTCCTGACCGAAGAGCTCCCAGGCTGGTTAATGCTGCTGCGCCCGTCAGTCCAGTTGAGCCAGCTAAGACCAGGACGTGTCCGTAATCACCTTTATGTGAATCCCCTCGTCTTTGAGGAAGAATTGGACGGATATCATCTGCGGTCAGCAGGTTAACCTTTCCTTTCCCTGAGAGTTCTTTTGGAATGCCAATATCGGCTATAGTGAGTTCCCCTGCGAACTCCGCTCCGGGATAAAGGACAAGCCCTTGCTTTGGTAAGCCCATGGTGACCGTCCTGGCCGCCTTTATACAAACTCCCAGAGGGCCCCGGCCATCAGCATCCAGTCCGGAAGGGATATCCACAGAGACAATTGGCTTAGCGGCTGCGTTCAGCAGTTTTATCACTTCCGCCAGGAAGCCATCTACCCTGCCCTTTGTCCCCGTTCCCAAAATGGCATCGATTATAAGGTCGGACTGAGCTATATCACCTTTAGCAGGCTCTAAATCACTCTCATCACCCTTCGGGCACTGTTTCACCGTAATGATTTCAGTTGGTAATTGAGATAGTTTCTCTAAGTTAATCCTGGCATCACCCTTAACTTCTTCTTTCCTCCCTAAAAGATATAGGCTAATTTTGGTTCCCCTCCCTGCCAGATGCCTGGCGGCCACGAAACCATCGCCTCCGTTATTCCCCTTTCCGGCAAAGATAGCCACCTTTTTCCCGGACGATTTACCCAGCATCTCGGTAGCTGCCTGAGCTACACTCCCGCCAGCCTTTTCCATAAGGTCGAGACCGGCGATACCAAAATCTTCTATTGTCCTGCGGTCTATCTCCCTCATTTCCTGAGCGGTAACTAATTTCATTTGGTGAGCACCACCTGGGCAATGGCATAACTGCGGTCATGGGAGAGGCTGAGGAGAATTCTCTTTACTCCTCGCTTCTGGGAAAGCTTCTTTGCTTTCCCGGTCAAATTGACCTTCGGTTCCCCCAATCTACCATTGCTTATCTCTACATCTTTCCAATCCAGTGCTTCCCCCAATGCCTTGCCCATGGCCTCCTTGGCGGCAAAGCGTCCGGCAAAATGCACAGCGGGGCTTCCCTTTCCCTGGCAATACTGGATCTCTCGGCTGGTATAGACGCGCAGGAGAAACCTGCCATTCCATTTCCCCACCGCTTCCTTTATTCTGCTTACCTGAACAAGGTCTATACCAATGCCAACGACCAAGATATCCTCCGCTTCTTTCAGCAATTGTTAATCCTCACTAATGCCAACATCTCCCTGACGGCCTTATCCAGCCCGACCAGAACGGCCCGGGAGATGATGGTGTGGCCGATATTTAGTTCCTCTATTCCCTTAATAGCGGCTACATTGGCTACATTCTGATAAGTTAGACCATGCCCGGCATGGACTCTCAATTTAAGCTCCTTAGTTAGTTTGGCCCCATCCACCAATCTCTTTAGCTCCCGTTCAACTTCCTCTCCAGTGCCTGCATTTGCATAGCGACCTGTATGCAACTCAATAGCCTGAGCCCCAACTTTGGCTGAAGCCCTAATCTGAGCTGGAAGAGGATCGATAAAGAGGCTAACCACTATTCCTTTTCCCTTCAAGTCCTTGATTGGACGCTCTAAGGATTTATGTTTGGAGACTACATCCAGTCCTCCCTCGGTGGTGACTTCCTGCCTGCGCTCCGGAACCAGTGTTGCCTGGCCGGGTTTAATCTTCGTGGCTATTCTAACCATCTCTGCGGTAGCCGCCATCTCCAGGTTAAATTTTATTTTGATAACTTCCCTTAAAAGTTGAATATCCCTATCTTGAATATGCCTGCGGTCCTCCCGAAGATGAGCCACAATTGCATCTGCTCCCGCCAATTGGCAGATGAGAGCCGCAGCCACCGGGTCAGGCTCAAAAGTTCTTCTCGCTTCTCTTATAGTAGCTACATGGTCTATATTTACTCCTAACTTGGGCATCTTTAATCCCTCTCATCAAGCAAGGTCTCTGAAGGCATCTCTCTCCTTATCCACTTATCATCCAGAATAACCTTAACCGCCCCTATCTCTTTGCTGATAATCTTTATGCCCGGAGGCAGATTCACCCTCAAGGGAAGGTCGTACTCGCCCTTCTTCAGGTCCTCTACCCGGATGAATGCGGTGATATCCCTCATTGACATTTTTCTTAATAGGCGCCGGGAACCAGTCACGGTCAATTTAACTTTATCCGGACTAACCTTAGCCTGAAGAGAGGAGGTGGGAAGCTGGAGCACTCGGACGGGAACTTCCAATTCCATCTTTCTTCCTCTAATGAAAGAGAAGCCTTCCCTTTCCCCATAGAGGGAGAACCACAGAACCAGGGCCAGGGCCAGAGAGGATAACTTTACAGCGAAGCAGTACTGCCTGAGAATCGGCACTGTTTTACCGTGTTTCATCGTATTCCTAAGTGACTAAACTGCTTTCTCATTAGCTACTTTAACCTCTTCTTTGGTAGCCACTCTCATAGAGGTTCTCTTTTTTCGCCTGGAAGAGTAGACCTTTAGCAGAAACTTTTGCAGAGTAGCACCATCTAAATCCCTGGTCAGTTTGCCACCTATCCCGGCGGAGATAGCTCCTGTCTCCTCAGAGACAACTACCACCACGGCATCTGTCTGCTCAGTCAGTCCCATGGCCGCTAAGTGGCGAGTGCCAACTGTCCCGACCGAATCGGCTGCCTCGGCTAAAGGCAAGATGCAGCCGGCTGCCGATACCCTCTCTCCCTGAATGATTACTGCTCCATCATGAAGGGGAGTATTAGGCATGAAAATGGAATTGAGCAGTTCACTGGATACCCGGCTATCCATCTCCACCCCTGTCTCAGCATAGTTCCTGAGGCCGATATCCCTCTCTAAGGCAATGAGAGCTCCCACCTTCTTGCGGGAGAGGAAGTTGGATGACTTGACGATCTCCTCTATTACCTCCTCTTCCTTCCACGGGGAGGCAAATAAGGGATTTTCTCCCAATCGAGCTAAGCCCCGCCTCAGCTCGGGCTGGAAGAGGATAATGAAGGCAATCACTGAGACAGGCATAAGGTACCTGAGGATTAAAGTTATAGCGTGAAGATTAAAGACATTAGCTAAAAAGGCAGCCACTATTAATAGAACCAGACCTTTCATCACATGAACAGCCCGGGTGCCTCTAATGAAAAGCCATATCTTATAGAAGAAGAAGCTGATGATGAAGACCTCTACAATGAACCTTAAGATGTCCAGCCATCTGATGGAAGAAAGAAATTCAAGCATACTGCTCACCTTGCACAATAGCATCAACCATACGGGCTACCCGAACCATCTCTTTCACATCGTGCACCCGGAGGATGTGAGCTCCATTCAGGATGCTGCAGGCAACGGTGGCCGCTGTTCCCTCTAAGCGCTCGCCAACCGGAAGATTGAGGACATCGCCGATTAAACTTTTCCGGGAGGTTCCCGTGACAATTGGTCTTCCTATGACTTTAAACTCTCTTAAGCTTTTGATTATCTCCAAATTGTGCCCTTTTCTCTTTCCGAACCCAATCCCGGGGTCAATAAGGATATTTTTCTCCTCTACTCCAGCCTGCCTGGCCCTCTCCATTGCCTGGCGCAGGAAGAGGATGATTTCCGGGATGAGCGATTTATAATGGGGACTTCGCTGCATGTCCCGGGGATTCCCCTGCATATGCATCAGGATTAAAGGAACCTTGAACTGAGCTACCACTGCGCCCAGCGATGAATCTCCTCTCAAAGCAGTTACATCATTAATCAGGTGAGCCCCTGAATCAAGAGCTTTCTTAGCTACCTCAGTCTTATAAGTATCTACCGAGATTGGAATGCTTAGTTCCTTCACCAGTCTCTCCACCACTGGAAGGACCCTCTTTATCTCTTCCTCCAGTGAAACTGGCTGGGATCCTGGTCGGGTGGATTCACCTCCCACATCAATTATATCTGCTCCTTCCTCAGCCATCCGATGAGCTTGCCTGAGAGCATTCTCCAAACCAAAATAACGTCCCCCCTCAGAAAAGGAATCCGGGGTGACATTGAGAATGCCCATCAGGTGGGCCCGTTTGCTTAGATTCAAGCAGTAACGGCCACAATGGAGCTCAAATTCGGTATCCTCTCTTGCCATTCAAATTCCATTTAACGGTTCCCTGGTTTTCGGGGCTTTTCCATTCCTACTATCTTCTTCACTTCTTCTCCACCTAAAACTTCTCTACTCTTCAAGGTCTCGGCTAACTTATCCAATTTCTTCCGGTTCTCCTTCAGGAGAGATTCAGCTCGGTGATAACATTCATCCACGATAGTCCGAATTTCACTATCTATATCCAGGGCTATTTTCTCGCTGTAATGTTTCTCCCGGGTTAGGTCCCGACCTAAAAACAGCCTCTCTTCTCTTTCCCGGAAGGTTATCGGACCAAGCTTCTTGGACATACCAAATTCGCAGACCATCTTGCGGGCCGCCTGAGTAACCATCTCCAGATCATTCTGGGCTCCACTGGTAGATTCATTATAGACCAGCTCCTCAGACACTCTCCCACCCAGGAAGACGGTCATTCTTCCCAATAGCTCCTTCCTGGTGGTCAGATAGCGGTCTTCCATGGGTAGCTGCAGGGTATAACCCAGAGCCTGTCCTCCGCGAGGAATAATGGAGACCTTATGGAGAGGATCAGCCTCCGGGATCAGGAGAGCAAGTAGGGCATGTCCGGATTCATGGTAGGCTACGATACTCTTTTCATAGTCGCTGATCACCCGGCTCTTGCGTTCTGGTCCAGCAATCACCCTCTCGGTAGCCTCCTCGAACTCTTCCATCTCTACTGCTTCCTTATTGCGCCGAGCCGCTAAGAGGGCGGCCTCATTAACCACATTAGCGAGGTCAGCCCCGGAGAATCCCGGTGTCTTCTGAGCGACAGTCTGGACATTCACAGCTTTGTCCAGGACCACTTTTTTGGTGTGAACATTGAGGATTTCTTCCCTTCCCTTCAAGTCGGGACTATAGACTTCAATCTGACGGTCAAACCTTCCCGGCCGAAGAAGGGCAGCATCCAAGACATCCGGCCGATTAGTAGCCGCTAAGAGAATAACTCCTTCCTTAGTATCGAATCCATCCATCTCTGATAGGAGCTGATTAAGGGTCTGTTCCCTCTCATCGTGTCCTCCCCCGATGCCGGCAAACCGTTGTCTACCCACGGCATCTATTTCGTCAATGAAGACGAGAGCAGGAGCATGCTTCCTTCCCTGCTCAAACATATCCCGGACCCGGGAGGCGCCCACCCCCACGAACATCTCCACGAAATCGGAACCGCTGATAGAAAAGAAGGGGACATCAGCCTCTCCAGCAATGGCCCTAGCTAAGAGGGTCTTTCCACAACCGGGCGGTCCATATAGTAGAACCCCTTTGGGAATCTTAGCT
>JAGMAN010000078.1 GCA_023130215.1 bacterium | reverse complement strand
CACTTGGTTTCAGTGAGAGAGCAGAAGTTTATAAGGAGGAGGCAAATAAGGCTATTAAATTTTTAGCTGGAAGAGGGAGAAAATTCGGGCTCCTCTTCTTGGATCCCCCATACAGTAGCGATTTAGCAGAAGCAACTTTACAGGAGTTAACCAGTAGTAATATAATAGATGATGGCGGAGTAGTAGTAGTTGAACGCTACCGAAAGAAAGTTATCTCTCAGAGAATGAGAAATCTCAAATTAACGAGGGAAGAGCAGTATGGGAATACAGTGCTCTCCTTCTATAGGAGGTGAGGGAAGTGTCAAGGATAGCTGTCTATCCGGGAACCTTTGACCCGATTACCTATGGGCATATTGATTTAATTAAAAGGGCGCTGACCGTCTTCGATACTGTGATTGTAGCAGTAGCCCACAGCTTGGACAAGAAACCCCTCTTTTCAGTTGAGGAGAGGGTGGAAATGTTAAAGAAAGTTACTGAAGATATGCCGGGAGTGAAGGTGGATCATTTCGGTAACCTTCTGGTAGACTATGTGAAGAAGCAAGGAGCCAGAGTGGTTATCAGGGGGCTGAGGGTCATCTCTGATTTCGAATTTGAGTTCCAGATGGCTCTTACCAACCGCAGTTTCGCTGAGGATATCGAGACTGTCTTCATGATGACCAATGAATCTTATTCTTTCCTCAGTTCTCGAATCATCAAGGAAGCGGTTGGCTTAGGGGCAGATGTCCAGAAATTTGTTCCACCCATGGTAGAAAAGAAGTTGCGGGAGAAGCTCAAGAAAACTTGAAAGGAGCCTGATATGGCAGTACCGAAGAAGAAAACTTCTAAGTCAAGAAGGGATAAGAGGCGGACGCATAAGAAGCTTTCTCTTCCCACTCTCTCCAGGTGTTCTCATTGTGGTCAGCCGAAGCTCAGTCATCGAGTCTGTCCTAATTGTGGATACTATAGAGAGAAGATGGTGATTGCCGTGAAAGAGAAAAAAGCCAAAAAATGAGAGTGGCCATTGATAGCATGGGTGGAGATAAAGCTCCTCAGGTCAATGTGGAGGGAGCGGTCTCAGCGGCTAAGGAGATGGATTTAGAGCTCATCCTGGTCGGAGATGAAACTGCTATCAAGAAAGAGTTAGCCAGGCACGAGACTAAGGGTCTGAAGATCTCTCTAAAAAGAGCCACTGAGGTAGTGGGAATGGATGAATCTCCCATCTCGGCTATCAGGCGCAAGAAGGATTCTTCCATCATTAAGGCGGTTAAGCTCCTTCAGGAGGGAAGGGCAGAGGCCATGGTAAGTGCCGGCAATACGGGAGCTGCCCTTGCCGCAGGAAAAATTTATTTAGGGACTCTACCCGGGGTAGATCGGCCGGCCATTGCTGCCTCCATGCCTACTCCCACTAGCATCTCTATCCTCCTCGATGCCGGAGCCAATGTGGATTCTAAGCCAAAGAACCTCTGCCAGTTCGCCATTATGGGAAGCATCTATGCTGAATACATATTAGGTAAGCCCAAACCAAAAGTGGGTATCTTGAGCATTGGAGAGGAGGAATGGAAGGGGAACGAACTGACCAGGGAGGCTTATCGGCTGGTCAAAGAAACATCAATGAACTTCATTGGAAATGTAGAGGGAAGGGACATCTTCAATGGCCAGGTGGATGTTATCGTCTGCGATGGCTTCATTGGAAACATTGTTCTCAAAGCCGCTGAAGGTTTGGCTGAGACCTTGGAGAGTTCTCTCAGAAAAGAACTGGGCCGAAGGATGAGGGCCAGACTGGGCGCACTTTTTATTAAAAGGGCGTATGGAGATTTCCAGAAGAAAGTTGATTATGCCGAACGAGGGGGAGCCCCTCTCCTAGGAATTGATGGTGTCTGTATCATTTCTCATGGGAGTTCCTCTCCCAAGGCAATCAAGAATGCCATTCGGGTAGCCCGGGAACTGGTTAGCCGCCAGGTAAATGAGCATATTAAGGAGGCAATTTCAAGATGGGAAGATCCACCGCTATAGTTGGCACTGGTTCTTTCGCTCCTGAGAAGGTTCTTACCAACTTTGACTTAGAGAAGATGGTGGATACCAGCGATGAATGGATTAAGGTGAGAACTGGTATCCGGGAGCGCCATATCGTTGATGAGAAGACAGCTGCCTCAGATTTGGCTATAAAGGCGGCCGAGCGGGCTTTGGAGCAAGCAAGAATCAGTCCATCCGAGATAGATTTGATTATTGTAGCTACGGTTATGCCCGATATGTCTTTTCCCTCCACTGCCTGTTTGGTTCAAGACAGGATTGGAGCCAAAAAGATAGCTGCCTTTGATTTAAGTGCGGCCTGCTCTGGATTTGTTTATGGCTTAGCGGTAGCTCATCAATTCATAAAAAATGGTGTTTATGAGACAGCTTTAGTGATAGGAGCGGAAACCTTATCTAAGATTACTGATTGGACCGATCGTAATACCTGCATCCTGATGGGAGATGGAGCGGGAGCAGTGGTCTTGCGGCCAACAGATGAGGGTAAAGGCATCCTCTCCTTTTGCCTGGGGGCAGATGGTAACGCCGGGGACCTGTTAAAACTTCCGGCTGGAGGCTCAATGCTCCCGGCTACTCACGAAACCATTGATACGGGATTGCACTATATCAAGCTGAGAGGCAGTGAACTCTTCAAGATAGCGGTCCGAGTTCTGGCCGAGGCAGGTGAGGAAGCCCTATCCCAATGTGGCTTATCCTCTAAAGATGTGAGCCTATTCATTCCCCATCAGGCCAATATCCGAATCATGCGGGCAGCTGCTGAGAGGGCAGGGATTCCTCTTTCCAGACTTTATTCAAACGTAGACAAATATGGGAATACTTCAGCGGCCAGCATTGCTATTGCCTTGGATGAGGCTTATCGAGGAGGAAAGATTAAAGAAGACGACATAATTCTCCTTGATGCCTTCGGAGGCGGCTTAACCTGGGGAGCCTGTGTCATTAGATGGTAGCTTTTCTATTTCCCGGTCAGGGAGCACAATATGTCGGAATGGGGGAGGATTTATATAAAAACTTTCCAGTGGCCCGCCAGGTCTTTGGGGAAGCAAGCGATGCTTTGGACTTTGATCTGAAAAGGCTTTGCTTTCAGGGTCCTAAGGAAAAGCTGGACTTAACTGAGAATGCCCAACCCGCCGTTCTCGCTACAAGCATAGCTTGTTTAAGAGTATTTGAAGGGCGACTGCCCATTAACGGCTATGAATTGGAAGCAGTAGCCGGGCATAGCTCAGGAGAATATTCAGCCTTAGTGGCAGCCGGTGCCTTAGGATTTCATCAGGCCGTTAAGTTGGTTCGAAGTCGCGGGCAGTTTATGCAGGAAGCCTCACGGACAAATTTAGGTGGGATGGCGGCCATCATTGGTCTTGGGTTAAAAGGAGTAGAGAAAGTTTGTGAAGAGGGTCAAGGGAGAGGAATTCTGAAAATAGCCAATCTCAATTGCCCTGGACAGATAGTAATTTCTGGAGAGAAAGAAGCTATTGAGTGGGCCAAAAAGAGAGCAAAAGAAGAGGGAGCTAAGAAGGTAGTTAGTTTAGCAGTAAGTGGCCCTTTCCATTCTCCCCTGATGAAGTCTGCATCCGAGCGGCTTGCTCAGGAGCTACAGGATACCGAGATTAACCGCCCAAGGGTTCCATTCCTGGCCAATGTTTTAGGAGATTTTATAAGTGGTTCCTCAGAAATTAAATCTGCTTTAATTAAGCAAGTCCACGGTCCGGTGCTCTGGGAAAAGTCAATGAGGAGCGCAGTGGGGAGGGGAATAAACTCCTTTGTGGAAATCGGTCCAGGCAAAGTTCTTAGAGGGCTACTGCGAAGGATTGATAAAAGCCTTAGGTGTTATAATGTGGAGGACAGAGAAAGTTTAGAGAGAACGGTTGAAGGGCTAAAGGCGTTACAGGGAGGGCTGATATGCTTTTAGAGGACAAGGTAGCCATGGTAACCGGGGCGGCTCAGGGGATAGGCAGGGCTATTGCCCTGACTTTAGCCAGGGAAGGAGCCAATATAGTCATCGTAGATATTAATCTGGAGGGGGCGGAAGCGACGGCCAGGGAGCTAAAATCCCTGGGGAGAAAAACGCTTGTCTTTGAGGCAGATGTATCCAAGTCTGACCAGGTAAATGGGATGGTAGAGAAAACACTTGACAGCTTTAAACGGATTGATATACTAATCAACAATGCTGGAATAACCCGGGATGCCCTGATTGTCCGGATGGATGAGGGTGACTGGGATAGGGTGATGGAGATAAATCTTAAGGGAGCCTTCAACTGCGCCAAAGCGGTAGTCAGGGGAATGCTCAAGCAGCGTAGCGGCAAGATCGTCAACATTGCTTCAGTAATTGGCTTAGTGGGAAATGTGGGACAGGCCAATTATGCTGCTTCCAAGGCAGGAATTATTGGTCTGACCAAGAGCTTGGCGAAGGAATTAGCTCCCCGTGGGATAAATGTGAATGCCATTGCCCCTGGATTCATAAAGACAGAGATGACAGAGAGGTTATCACAAGAAGTGAAGACGGAGATGCTCAAGCGTATTCCTTTAGCCAAGCTCGGTGAGGTGGAGGATGTAGCTGAGGCAGTCCTCTTCCTCGTTTCTGAGCAGGCTCGCTATATCACCGGTCAGGTGATGAATGTGGATGGTGGAATGATATAATTCGCACTTATCACTTAGCTTCATTAATGTTCGCCAAGTGATGTGCTCATTAAAGGAGGTGTGGAGATGTCATCGGAAGAAAAGATCAAGCAGATTATCGTTGACCAGTTAGGAGTGGAGGCTGACAAGGTTGTTCCAGAAGCCTCATTCATTGACGACCTGGGAGCTGATTCCCTGGATACAGTAGAGCTGGTCATGGCTTTAGAGGAAGAGTTTGATATCGAGATTCCAGATGAGGATGCAGAAAAGATTACCACGGTGAGAGAGGCAACTGGCTATATTGAGGAACATACCCAATAGGGCAGGGAGGAATAGTGGTACGGCGAGTAGTAGTCACCGGAATGGGGGTGATTTCTCCTGTCGGGAACAGTAAGGAGGAATTCTGGAACTCCATCACCGAGGGGCGAAGTGGCGTTCGCCGACTTACTCATTTTGACCCCACTGGTTATGACAGCCAGATTGCCGGTCAGGTTAATAGTTTTGATGCCTCAGAGCGCCTTGGCAAGAAAGAAGCCAGGCGGATGGACCGCTTTACTCAGTTTGCACTGGTAGCTGCCTTAGATGCTGTGGAAGATAGTAAATTAGACTTGAGCCGGGAGGAATTAGAGCGGATTGGAGTGCTGGTTGGTTCTGGAATTGGGGGACTGTCAACCATTGAAGCAGAGCACTCTACCTTATTAAAGAAAGGTCCCTCCAAAATCTCCCCTTTCTTCATCCCCATGCTCATCGTTGATATGGCTTCCGGGCAGATTGCTATAAGGTTGGGAATAAAGGGACCCAATTTCTGTGTGGCTACTGCCTGTGCTTCAGCATCCCATGCTATTGGGGATTCCTATAGAATAGTTCATCGAGGAGAGGCTGATCTGATGATTACGGGAGGAACGGAGGCTGCGATCACCCCGCTTGGAGTAGGCGGTTTCTGTGCCATGAAAGCTCTTTCCACTCGTAATGATGAACCGGAGAAAGCCAGTCGTCCATTTGATAAGATGAGAGATGGATTCATAATGGCGGAAGGAGCGGGAATCATCATTTTAGAAGAATTAGAGCATGCCCGAAGCCGCTCTGCACACATTTATGGGGAATTAGTTGGCTATGGAATGAGTGGCGATGCCTATCATATCACTGCTCCCGCTCCTGAGGGTGAGGGAGCAGCCAGGGCAATGCAGTTGGCTCTTAAGGATGCAAATCTAAGGGCAGAGGAAGTTGATTACATCAATGCTCATGGAACCTCCACTCAACTAAATGACAAGTTTGAAACTATGGCCATAAAGAAAGTTTTCGGGGAACATGCTAACAAAGTAGCGGTGAGCTCCACCAAGTCTGTGACCGGCCATCTCTTAGGAGCCGCCGGAGGAGTAGAACTAATTGCCTGTCTTTTAACTATAGAAAATGGCATTATTCCACCTACTATAAATTACGAATATCCCGACCCTGAATGTGGCCTGGATTATGTTCCCAATCAGGCCCGACACCAAGAGGTCCAGGTAGCCATGTCTAATTCCCTGGGATTTGGCGGGCACAATGCTACCTTAGTAGTATCGAAATTTCAATCCGATACTTGATTCTGGGTGTAGCCAGGATATCTTACAGTATCGCAATTTCAATAATTTCTCCCCCTCTTCAATCCTCCCCCTTGAAAGGGGGAGGGTGGGGGTGTATCTTGTCGTGAGGAGGTATCAGCAGGAGTTGCTGGATGAGGAGCGAGAAAAAGAACTTTTTGAGTGCCAGCGTAGAATTGGCTGCCTCTTCCAAAATTTATCCCTGCTTAATGAGGCCTTAACCCATAGGTCCTTCTCTTACGAAAAAGGGGAAGATTTTAAGGATAATCAGCGGCTTGAATTTTTAGGCGATGCTCTCCTGGGAATGCTCGTGAGTGAGGACCTTTATAGTAGATTTCCCCACTCCGCTGAAGGGGGACTTTCTAAGTTGAAAGCCGCTGTGGTCAGCAGGTCGGCCCTGGCCAGTAAGGCAAGAAGACTTAACTTAGGGGACTTCCTCCTCTTGGGGAAAGGGGAGGAGGCAAGTGGTGGAAGGCGGCGCCCCTCCAATTTAGCCGATACCTTTGAGGCCATAATTGCTTCTATCTACTTGGATGGGGGGCTAAATGCCTGCAGGCAGTTTATTCTCAGACAGTTAAGTGAGAAGATTGAAGATGTCAGCCTGAATAAAGAGGGCGGTGACTATAAGAGCGCTCTTCAGGAATATGCACAAGCTAAGTTCAGGCAAGCGCCGGTCTATCAGGTTACTTCCACCCAGGGCCCGGATCACAGGAGAATATTCCAGGTTGTCGTCAGTGTCCAGGGGAAGCTCTATGGAACAGGTAAGGGCAGGAGCAAAAAGGTAGCTGAGCAGGAAGCAGCCAGGCAAGCTTTGAAGAAGTTGAAAGGTTAGTGAGGGGGTTGAAAATGGATTTTAATCTGACCGAAGAACAGGAAGCTATACTTAAGGAAGTGAGGGAGATCTGTCGGAAGAAGTTTCAGCCCCGCTCGGCTGAGATTAACGAAAAAGGCGAGTTTCCCTGGGAGAATGTTAAGGTGCTTGCTCAATCTGACCTCTTAGGAGTGACTATTCCGGAAGAATACGGCGGCTTGGGAATGGATTATTCTACCTGGACTTTGATTGGAGAGGAATTGTCTAAGGCTTGCACTACTACCGGCTCCATTTACGGGGCCAATTTACTCTGCGTCTATCCCATTCTCATGTTTGGAAATAAGGAGCAGAAACGAAAACATCTTCCTCCTTTAGCCAAGGGGGAGGCATTAGGAGCTTTCGCCTTAACCGAGCCAGAGGCCGGCTCTGATGCCGGAAATGTTCAGACCACAGCCATTTTAGATGGTAATCACTATGTCCTCAATGGAACAAAGATTTTCATTAGCAATGGGGGTGTAGCTAAAACCTACATCATCATTGCTAACACCAAGCCAGGAAAGGGAGTGAGGGGCTTAAGTGCCTTTATTGTTGAGAAGGATACTCCTGGATTCACCTTTGGCCAGGAATTTGATAAGATGGCCTATCCCGCTCTTGCCAATAGAGAGCTGATTTTCCAGGACTGCCGGGTGCCTATGGAAAATCTGCTTCTCATAGAGGGGAAAGGATTCAGGATAGCCATGAAGACCCTGGATGTAGGAAGAATTGGCATGGGAATTGGGGCAGTGGGACTGGCTCAGTCTGCCTATGAGGCTGCGGTCCAGTATGCCAGGGAGAGGGTTCAGTTCGGAAAACCAATCTCCAGCTTCCAGGCCATCCAGTTTGCTCTGGCTGATATGGCTACCGAGATAGAAGCCGCCCGCCTCTTAGTTCTTAAAGCTGCTTTCCTGCGGGACAGAGGAGAGAAATTCGAAAAGATAGCCGCTATGGGTAAGCTCTATGCCTCCGAGGTATGCATGCGGGTGACCACCAAGGCCGTCCAGGTTCACGGTGGCTATGGCTATACGAAGGATTATCCAGTGGAGAGGTACATGCGAGAGGCAAAACTGTTCGAGATTGTAGAGGGGACGAGCGAAATCCAGAGGAGCGTCATCGCCAACTACTTATTGAAAGAATAGGGTAAGGCTCGGGCGCCGATGTCTTTTCTATAATGCATTCCTTCAAAGTTTATTTTATCTACTGCAGAATAGGCCCTTTTTATAGCTGCGAGAAGACTATCCCCTAAGGCAGTTACCCCCAATACTCTTCCTCCGTTGGTGAAGAATGGGGGGGTAGGGGTCAGGCCCGCGTGCGCAAGATATTTTGTCCCAGCGTGGAAGACTATCACATCTTTCATCGGACTGACTTCATCTAAACCCCTAATCTCTTTCCCTTTCTCATATTTACCGGGATATCCACCTGAGGCTAAGACCACGCAGACGGCTGAGCGCTCATTCCAGTGGATTTCCATCTCGGCAAGTCTCTCCTCAATAATTGCAGACATTATCTCAACTAAGTCTGTTTCTAATAAAGGCATAATCACTTGATTTTCCGGGTCACCAAATCGGCAATTAAACTCCAGAGCTTTCGGGCCTTCCGAAGTGAGCATTATCCCTGCATAAAGCACCCCTTTATAGATTCTGCCTTCTTCAGCCATTCCCTTGACTGCTGGGATGAGCACTTCCTTCAAGACTTTCTCTAATGTTTGAGAATTTACCGCTGGTGTAGGAGCATAGGCACCCATCCCCCCGGTATTTGGTCCTTTGTCCTGGTCATAGGCCCTCTTATGGTCCTGAGAGGAGACCATAGGCAAGACCGTTTTCCCATCAGTGAAAGCAATGATAGAGGCTTCTTCTCCCTGAAGACACTCTTCAACGATAACTCTTCTTCCGGCCTCACCAAATTTGCGCTGGACCATAATCAGGGCGACTGCTTCCTCTGCTTCTTGGACTGTCTGGCAGACGATGACACCCTTGCCGGCGGCTAATCCATCCGCCTTAACCACAATGGGTGCTCCTTTATCCCGAATATAGTTGATGGCAGGCTGAGGCTCTTCAAAAACCTCCCCATCCCCGGTGGGGATACCGTATTTCTGCATCAGCTTTTTTGCAAAGACTTTGCTGGATTCTATCTCAGCCGCTGCTTTGGAGGGGCCGAATATCCTCAAACCTTTCTTCTCAAACTCATCCACAATTCCAGCCGCTAATGGGGCTTCCGGACCGACCAGAGTAAGGTCAATCTTCTTTTCTCTCGCAAAGCTTATGAGGGCAGGTGTGTTCGCTGACTCAATCCCTATGCACTCTGCTAATTGAGAAATACCAGCATTGCCGGGAGCGCAATAAATCTCATCTACCTTTGGACTCTGGGCAATTTTCCAGATTAGGGTATGCTCCCTTCCCCCACCACCAATTACTAATACCTTCATTTTTAGTGCCTGAAATGTCTCATCCCGGTGAAGACCATGGCCAGACCATGCTCATCGGCGGCGGCAATTACTTCCTCATCTCTCTTGGAACCACCCGGCTGAATGACAGCCGATGCCCCAGTCGAAGCTGCTGCATCCAGTCCATCACGAGCTGGGAACATAGCATCGGAGGAAAGCACAGAGTTCTTAGCCCTCAGTCCCGCCTTACGAGCGGCAATTATGCAGGAATCTACCCGGCTCATCTGACCTGCCCCGATTCCTACCGTTGCCTCTCCCTGGACCAGAACAATTGCATTACTCTTTACATGTTTAGCCACACAATCGGCAAAGTGCATTGAACGCGTCTCATCTTGGGTCGGCTTCCTCTTAGTTACAACTTTAAACTGCTCCGCGGGCACATGCTCAAGGTCGAGGGACTGGAGCAATGCCCCGCCCGGGATTTTCCTTAAGTCATAATCTTGTTTTCTGCCGGGAGGATTAAAATCGGAGAGTTTAATCACCCTCAAGTTTTTCTTCTGACGCAATGTCTTTAAAGCCTCAGGCTCATAGTCAGGTGCGATGATTGCCTCTATGAAGGCAGGAAGAACTGTCGCATCTTTATACCCTGACTCCTTGCGGTAGCGGGGAATTATGACATCACGCTGGTAATCGTTTGAGGTAAGATGGGAGGCAGTCTCCGCGTCCATCATCCGGTTCAAGCCTATAACCGAACCAAATGCAGAGATTGGGTCTGAGACCCAGGCCGCATCCAGGGCCTGACTCAAACTCTCACCTGATGCTACCCCGCAGGGATTATTGTGTTTTATTACCACCACCGTAGGGCTGGGGAAGTCACGAGCGATCTCCAGAGCGGCAGTTAGGTCAAGAAGGTTGTTAAAAGAGAGTTCTTTCCCGTGGAGTTGTTCTGCTCCGGCAAGACCTGTTTCTGAAGACCCTATCTGCTGGTAAAGGGCTCCTGTCTGGTGAGGGTTTTCCCCATATCGCAAATCCTGCTTCTTCTCGTATCTCAGCTCAAGGAATGCAGGCAGGCTCTCTTTGTCGCCTCCGAGCATCTGGGCCAGATAATTAGAGATAACCGAATCGTAATGAGCGGTTCGTTTGAATACTTTTCGGGCAAGGCGGGCCCGGGTCTTTGCACTCAACTCTCCACTGTTCTGCCGCAGCTCATTCAGAATATCTCCGTAACTATCCGGGTCAGTCACTACAGCGACACTCTCATAATTCTTAGCGGCTGAACGGAGCATGGTCGGGCCACCAATATCTATGTTCTCTATTGCCTCTTCTAATTTCACATCCCCCTTAACAATCGTCTCCTCGAAAGGGTAGAGGTTTACTACAACCATATCAATGAGTTCAATTCCCTGTTCTTTCACCTGCCTCATGTGTTCCGGGTTATCTCTCAGAGCAAGTAGGGCTCCATGAACCTTTGGATGTAGAGTCTTCACCCTGCCGTCAAGCATCTCAGGATGGCCGGTATAGTCGGAGATAGAGCGAACCGGGACTCCCGCCTCCTTAATCAGTTTAGCCGTCCCTCCGGTGGATAGAATTTCTATCCCCAGCTCATTTAGCCCCTTGGCGAACTCAGCGATTCCCTTCTTATCCGAAACACTAATTAAAGCCCGTCTTATCTTAGCCACTTCTTACCTCCTAACGGATTTCCACCTCTCTGTTTCCCCTATCGACTTCACCTATTAGATATGATGTTTCTCCCATCTCGTTTAATTCAGATTTTACTCCTTCTATCTCGTTCTCAGGGACGATGACTACCATTCCTATGCCCATATTGAAGACTTTGAACATCTCCTCCACAGGGATTTCCCCCTCCTTCTGGAGGAGAGAAAATATGGGAAGCATAGGCCAACTGCCTTTATGGATAACTGCTTTGCAATCCTCTGGCAGGATGCGGGGGATGTTTCCAACCATCCCTCCTCCGGTGATATGGGCAATGCCCCGGATTTCGAATTTTTGAAGGAGCTCCAGTATTGGTCTTACATATATTCTGGTAGGCTCAAGGAGTTCTTCCCCTAAAGTTCTTCCCAAACCCTCGACACGATCCGACAGTCTCCTTTTAGCTTCGTCTTCCTCGCCCTCCGCCAGTCTAAATACCCGGCGCACCAGTGAATATCCATTGCTGTGAAGGCCATTGGAGGCAAGACCAATGATTCTATCTCCAACCTTTATCTTTGAACCATCAATTATCCTGTCCCTCTCCACTACTCCTACGGCAAATCCAGCTAATTCATACTCACCTTCCGGATAAACTCCCGGCATCTCAGCCGTCTCTCCTCCTAAGAGAGCGCACCCGGCTATTTCACAGCCCTTAGCTATTCCCCTGATAACTTCCTCAGCCCAGTCCGGTTTTAGCCTCCCCACTGCTAAATAGTCCAGAAAAAAAAGGGGTTCTGCCCCCTGGGGAAGTAGATCATTAACGCACATGGCCACTAAATCTATCCCCATTGTATCGAACTTATTGCAAAGGGTAGCCACTTTTAACTTCGTTCCCACTCCATCCGTTCCAGCCACCAGCACCGGGTCTTTATATTTCTTGGCATCCAGATGAAATAGCCCACCGAACCCACCAATCCCGCTGATAACCTCTGGCCGAAGTGTCCCTTTCACCAGAGACTTTATCTTAGCTACTAACCTGTCTCCTGCTTCTATATCTACCCCAGCCTCTTTATACTTCATATTTCTAATCTCTTGAATATTCTATCTACATTCCTTAAATTATGCTTTAGGTCGAAGCAGTTCTCAACCTCGCTACTGCGGAGATGTTTCCTGAGCTCTTTATCCTGGAGAAGCAGCGCCTTGAAGGCAGTTCCTTTCTCCCAAGCCTTCATAGCATTTCGCTGCACTATTCGGTAAGCATCTGCGCGCCTTAATCCTTTTTTAGCTAACTCCAATAAAACTGTTTCTGAGAAGATAAGCCCTTTTGTCTTCTCTAAATTCTTTTTCATGTTCTCTGGATAGACGACTAAATTCTCCATCACTTCAGTGAACTTATTCAGCATATAATCAACTAAAATACAGCTATCGGGGATAATGACCCTCTCCACTGAAGAGTGGGTCAGGTCTCTCTCATGCCAGAGGGCAATGTTCTCCATGCTGACCTGGGCATTCCCTCGAATTATCCGGGCCAGACCCGAGACTCTCTCTGAGACGATGGGATTTCGCTTATGGGGCATAGCTGAGGAGCCCTTTTGACCTTTGGTGAAGTATTCCTCAACCTCTAAAATATCCGTCCTCTGAAGATTTCGTATCTCTAAGGCAAATTTATCCAGGGAGCTGGCAATCAGGGCTAAGGTGCAGAGATACTGGGCATGCCGATCCCGCTGGAGTATCTGGGTGGAGACAGGGGCAGGGGTAAGATTAAGCTTCTTGCACACATATTCTTCCACCCGGGGGTCAAGGTGGGCATAGGTCCCAACTGCCCCAGAAATTTTACCGTAGCTTATCGCCTCCCGGGCCTGGGCAATTCTCTCGCTGTTTCGTTCTGTCTCTTTCCACCAGAGGGCAAATTTGAGACCCAGGGTAATTGGCTCGGCATGTATCCCGTGGGAGCGCCCAATCATTACCGTTTCTTTGTGCTCCTTTGCCCTCCTTTTGAGGACTTGAGAAAGTTTCTTTAAATCCTGCAGGATAAGATCTGCGGCTTCCTGCATCCTCAAAGATAGAGAGGTATCAACAATATCATAAGAGGTGAGCCCTAAGTGGATATATCTTGACTCATCGCCCACCCGTTCCCCAACTGCTTCTAAGAAGGCAATGACATCGTGCCTTGTCTCCGCCTCAATCTCTCTTATCCTCTCTAAATCGAAACCGGCCTTCTCCTTTATCTTAGCGAGCGCTTCTCTGGGAATCTCACCCAACCTGGCCAAAGCTTCGCACACTAAGATTTCAATCTGAAGCATCGTCTTAAACTTATTCTCCTCACTCCAGATTCTACCCATCTTGGGCAAAATATATCTTTCAATCATTGACTTTACTCCTCTTCATTTAAGTTTCGGTCTTAGCCCTGAGCGGATTTTTTCTTGCCGCCATCCGCAGTTCATTGAGTCTATAAAGTTAACTCAACAAACTCAAGCAACTCCATGTTGTAGTGGCCCCACGGGGAATCGAACCCCGGTTTGATGGCTGAGAACCACCCGTCCTAGGCCACTAGACGATGGGGCCTTCCCGCAGGGATTTTACCACAAGTGTATTTTCTTAGCAATAAAAAAAACCGCTTGGTGTTGAGGCAACCCTCCTCAAGCGGTAAGTTTATTGTGTACAGTGAAACACGGTAAAACAGTGCCGATTCTCAGGCAGTACTGCTTCGCTGTATAGCGTTTTTGTAGGGGCGACATTCATGACGCCCACTGCGCGGGTTCGATACCCTTAAAATCAAACCCCTACTGTTTAAGCTTTTCCTCCAATCTCTTTACCTTCTTTCCCAACTGGCCAATGGCCTTACACAGTTCGGGAAGGCGATGGAGGCTGGCTTTTATCCTCTTCTCTTTCTCATGGGGTTTAGCCGGGAATCCGGAGACGAAGGAGTCCGGCGGAATGGTCTTGGTCACTCCGGCCCGGGCAGCAACGATGGTATTATCACCAACAGTTACGTGGCCAGCCACTCCAGATTGACCGGCTAAGGTTACTCCTTTTCCCAGGATGGCGCTGCCGGAAATACCTACCTGGGCAACGATGATTGAATTCTCACCAATTACTACATTATGAGCAATTTGAACCAAATTGTCTATCTTGGTTCCCCTCCCGATGACCGTTTTCCCAATGGTCCCTCGGTCTATAGTCACATTGGCTCCAATCTCCACATCGTCTTCAATGATGACTGTCCCGATCTGAGGAACCTTGTGATGAACCCCTTTTACTGGAGCAAAACCAAATCCATCGCTTCCCACTACTGTTCCACTGTGAATGATGACCCGCTTGCCAATCTCAATCTTTTCCCGGATGGTCACCCGGGGATAAATCAGGGCCTCATCTCCAATGTGGCTTTTGCGTCCAATATAAACATGAGGATAAATAATTGCCCTATCTCCAATTTGAACATCATCTTCAATGACTACATGAGGCTGGAGGGAGACGCTGCTGCCAAGCTCTACATTCTTCCCGAGGATGACGGTAGGGTGGATACCAGCAGGGGCAATCATCTCCCCGTTCCCATTGACCAATAAATTCATTACTTTGGTGAAAGCAAGATATGGTTCATCTGTCTGGATGAGTGGCCTATGATTATTACTCACTCCCTGACCAACGATGATGGCTGATGCCTGGGTAGTGTTCATTAAGGAAGTATAACGGGAGTTAGCCACAAAGGTTATGTCTCCTTCCTTGGCCTCCTTTATACCCGCCACTCCAGTAATCACAATGTTCTCATCGCCGATCACCTGGCCGTCTACCAATTCAGCTATCTCTCTCAATGACATCAACATAACTCACCTATTTAGTGCAGGAATCAGTGGCATGGGCAGAGGAAAGAAGGAATGGGGGAAACTCTGCCCCTGAAAAGAGCCACTGATCATAAGATTTATAACGCAAATTTCGTGCCAGCTTTTCAAAAAGCCTCCCTCCCTCCTCTAAGCTCTTTATTTCCCGAGACTTGAGATTATAAAAGGCTTTTCTTCCTTGCTTTTGGCAGGCCCTTCAAATTAGTCAAATTGTAGCAATAAGCCTACACAAGTGTAGCATTTTTACTACAATTCCACTCCCCACACTGCACTTACTCAGATTATAGCTTGATAAAACGAAACCCCTGGACAGGTTTTGTGGAACGCTGTTTAGGGGAAAACAACAAATGGGCCCAGTAGGACTCGAACCTACGACCGACGGATTATGAGTCCGCTGCTCTACCAACTGAGCTATGGGCCCAAGTTATGTTAAGCTATAATCCCTTCCATGTTTATGCCCACCGATTGGTTTAGGCGTAAACCTCTTGGAATTTCTCTACATGCACCTTTTTGAGTTCAGGGATGTGGTATTGTTCGGCAAGGCTTAGACCCTTCTCCTGTTAACTATATCTCAGTTCTTGGAGTGATGTCAATGTTTTTCTTCAGAAAAATTTTACCAAAAGATAAGGCTTTCTCTTTGCCCTCTCAGTCCAAATATGGTAAACTTGAACTGTAGTAATTTCAAATTGGAATTAGAATGAAGAAGCACAATATTCAGAAGAGATGATATCATAGAAATCCATTGGTTATGAGAAAGCGCCTTATTCTGGCTATATTGGTAAGCGGCTTCAGCGGTATCGTTGCCCAGATATTGCTCCTCAGAGAACTGTTGGTAACCTTCTACGGTAATGAATTATCCATCGGGATCATACTTGCTAACTGGCTCATATTAGAGGCCTTTGGCTGCTTCTTTTTAGGGAAAGGGATTGAGCAATTCAGGAGAAAAACCGAGGCATTTGTCGGCCTTTTACTTCTCTTTTCATTCTCCTTTCCCCTGGCAATCTATTTAACCCGGGTTCTGAAAGAGCTGATCGGCGCTGTCCCCGGTGAAGGTTTAGGGCTATGGCCCATCCTGTATTCCTCTTTTCTTATTCTTCTACCTGTAAGTCTTCCCCACGGCGCATTGTTTACTTTCAGTTGTAAAATATATGATAATCTTGCCAGGCGCAAAGATGCTTCTTCAATCGGCAAAGTCTATATCTACGAAACTCTGGGCACAATTGCTGGAGGGATTGCCTTTACCTACCTTCTTATTCCTTATTTTCATTCCTTCCAGATAGCTTTCGCTGTGGCTTCATTAAATTTTATCCTGGGTATGCTTCTACTGGGACCTTTCTGGCGACACAGACAAATACAAATCGCCAAGATTATGTACATCGCATCGGCAGCATTTTTAGTCTTATATGCTTATCTCATGTTCAGTCCAGAAGCAGATAGGATTCACCACCTTTCCATAAGGCAGCAATGGAGAGGAAAGGAGGTAGTCCATTATCAGAATTCTATATACGGCAACATCGCTGTTATTCAGGAGCATGAACAGTATACCTTCTTTTCCAATAGCATCCCTATCATCACCACCCCCGTTCCCGATATAACCTTTGTGGAGGAGTTTGTTCACCTGCCTATGCTTTCTCACTCCGATCCGCAAGAAGTGCTAGTTATCAGCGGCGGTGCAGGAGGAGTGATAAATGAGATATTGAAATATCCTGTAGAGAGGGTTGACTATGTTGAACTCGACCCCTTATTGCTAAGAGTAGTCAAGAAATTTCCCACACCACTTACTCAAGTAGAACTCACTGACCCCAGGGTAAACATCAAATACACCGATGGCAGACTCTTTATCAAAAGAACTCCTCATAAATACGACCTTGTTCTGGTTGGCTTATCTTCTCCGTCAGACTTACAGGCAAACAGGCTTTTTACTATGGAGTTCTTCTCTTTGGTTAAGAAAACCCTGAAAGAAAAAGGCATACTGGTTATTACTTCACCTGGCTCCTTAACCTACTTAAGCGAGGAGTTAAGGAATCTCAATGCCTGTATTCACAGGACGCTCAAAGCGGTCTATCCTTATGTGAGAATAATCCCGGGAGACTTCAATCTCTTCTTGGCTTCCACTTCCAAAGACATCTCTTTAATTAGCTCCACTTTACTTAGCCAGAGGTTGAGCGAACGCAAGCTAAAGGTCAGCCTTCTAACTCCGGCCCACATTGAGTATCGCTTAGACCAAAGATGGCTGGGTTGGTTTTTGACTTCCCTCAGAGGTGCCGGAGAGAAGCTCAATCAGGATTTCCTCCCCTTGGGGGTGTTCTACAGCCTTGCCTATTGGAATGCACTTTTTTCTCCCTACATGCGGGGGCTGTTTAGATGGTTTGGCCAGGTGAACTTCAGGCTATTCGTTATCCTGCTTTTTGTATTTACCCTGGCCTTTTTGAGCGTTCGTTTTAAAATGGCAAGGTTTTCTAATCTAAGCGTTCCCTTTGCCATCGCCGCTACTGGCTTTGCCGGGATGATATTTGATCTTGCTTTAATCTTTACCTTTCAAACACTTTGTGGTTATGTCTATCATAGAATAGGACTCTTAGTGACTGCCTTTATGGTTGGGGTGGCAGTAGGAAGTTTGGTAATGACTTCCCTTTTAGAACGAATTAAGCGAGATTTTGCCTCGTTTCTGAAAATGGAGATAGCCATAATTCTTTTTTCGGCCGCACTTCCGATGATATTTCTCCTCTTCCATCCTTACTTAGACCACCCCGCAGCATTCTTCCTTTTACAAATAGTCTTTTTGTTTTTGTCATTTCTTTCTGGTCTTCTAATTGGTGCCCAGTTCCCTTTGGCCAACAAGATATATTTAAAAACTTCTCCTAACCTGAGCGGCACAGCTGGTCTGCTTTATGGAGCCGACCTTTTTGGTGGCTGGATTGCTGGTATCCTTGGAGGAGTGGTGCTTTTTCCGGTTCTGGGACTGGTCCGAACCTGCATAATTGTAGTTATGCTTAAAGTATGCAGCCTCATCCTGGTTGCCGCATCCAGTGATCATAGATAATGGAAGAAGAAAAAAAATCGACAAAAATCGCAAGGGGGTTGACAAAGAAAACCTGTTCGTGTTAATATTATGTTACGAAATTATAAATCGTAATACCATTTCAAAGGTAGCCGAAAGAGATTCCTGATGAATAAGACAGTCCGTTTTGGAGTATCCCTCAACGAGGAACTCCTGAATAAATTTGATAATTTCATCACGGAAAGAGCTTACCCTAACCGCTCTGAGGCAATCAGGGATTTAATCAGGGAGAACCTGGTTAAGAAGGAATGGGCCAAGGGCAAGGAAGTTGCCGGAGCAATTACCCTTGTCTATGACCACCATAGAAGAGATCTTGTAAACAAACTGACCGATATTCAACATGATTTTCATGACCTCATCGTTTCCAGCCAGCATATTCATTTAGACGAGGACAATTGTTTAGAGATAATTGCCGTGAAAGGTAGCCCTAAGAAGATCGAACAACTTGCCCACAAGATGAGGTCTACAAAAGGGGTGAAACATGGCTCTCTCACTCCAGCGACAACCGGGAAGGGACTTGTATGAACCCCGTTAGAAACTTATTTCTAAACTGGGTGAATGGTATTATTTTTTTGCTGTTATGTAGCGCGAATATTCAGAAGATACAAACCTCATTCGGGAGATAAAACATGCATGAATTTGGAATTGCCAGGACTGTCTTAGAGAGTGTTCTTAAGAAAGCTGAAGGACACGGAGCAAAAAAGATTAGCCGGATTGCTTTAAAGGTCGGGCAACTAAAAATGGTTACTCCTTCCTCTCT
>JAGMAN010000077.1 GCA_023130215.1 bacterium | reverse complement strand
TCAGATAAGGGAGCCTTTCCTCCGAGGACCCGCTTTGCGCCCCGAGAGCTCATCTTTTCTATTCTGCCTCGCCGGGCATTGATGCCACCGACAACTTCTCCCATATACTCTTCCGGAATAACCACCTCCAGATCCATAATTGGCTCTAAAAGTATGGAACCAGCCTTCCTCGCTCCCTCTCTAAAAGCTATGGAGGCCGCCGCCCTGAAAGCTATTTCCGAGGAATCTACTTCGTGATATGAACCGTCATATAAGCTCACTTTAACATCCACTACCGGGTATCCTGCCAATGGGCCGCTGTCCTGCGCATCCTTAACTCCTCTTTTTACAGATGGAATGAACTCTCTCGGGACAACTCCTCCCTTAATTTTGTCTACAAACTCAAATCCACCGCCTGAGGGTAAAGGCTCCAACTCCAACCAGACATGTCCATACTGGCCCCTGCCCCCGGTCTGGCGAATGAACTTACCTTCCGCACGAGCTGAGCGACGAATCGTCTCCTTATAAGCCACATGAGGCTTTCCAACCTCAGCAGTGACCTTGAATTCCCTGAGGAGCCTGGCCACCAAAACCTCTAAATGAAATTCCCCCATGCCGGAGATTATCCTCTGCCCCGTCTCCTCATCTACTTTCACTTTGAAGGTTGGGTCCTCCTCAGCCAACTTCCGTAAAGAGATAGTCAGCTTCTCCTCCTCAGCCTTCGTCTTTGGTTCAATGGCTACCCAGATGACTGGTTCGGGGAAATGGATGGATTCCAGGACTATCGGTCGAGCTTCCTCACACAGGGTATCGCCGGTGGTCGTCTGCCGCAGACCAACCACGGCGCCAATATCGCCGGCATAGATTTCTGCTATCTCCTCCCTTTTATTGGCATGCATTTGTAAGATCTTAGCAACTCTTTCCTTCTTCTGCAACCTTGAATTATAAACATAATCTCCGGAGTGCAGTTTCCCGGAATAGACCCGCAGATAGGTCAACCGTCCCACATAAGGGTCAGTGACAACTTTGAAAGCCAGGGATGAGAAGGGTCCCTCATCATCGGCCGGCCTTTCTTCCTCCTCTTCGCTAAGACAGTTAATCCCTTTAATAGACGGCACATCTACCGGTGAGGGGAAATAATTCACAATTGCATCTAAAAGTGGTTGAATTCCTTTATTGCGAAGGGCAGCTCCACAGAGAACGGGAATGAATGAACCGCTTAAGGTAGCCCGGCGCACTGCGATTTTAATCTCCTCAGAACTTAACTCTTCTCCTTCCAAATACTTATTCATTAGCCCTTCATCATATTCAGAAACCTTTTCTAATAGTCTTTCCCGATATTCCTCTGCCCGGGGACGGAGCTCAGGTCCAATCTCCTGGACCTGGCAGTTGATAGTGAAGTCTTCTTCGCAATAAAGAATCTCTCTCATCTCCACCAGGTCAACTACCCCCTTAAAATCACCTTCCTTTCCAATCGGAACTTGAAGCGGATGAGCCTCCGCTCCCAATCTTTCTCGCATCTGTCGGACCACACCAAAGAAATCTGATTCAATTCTGTCCATCTTATTGATGAAGGCTAAGCGAGGAATATGATATCTATCTGCCTGATGCCAGACCGTCTCCGACTGAGGTTCTACTCCTCCGGCGGCGCAGAAGACGGCAATTGCCCCATCCAGCACCCTTAAAGAGCGCTCTACCTCAGCTATAAAATCCACATGCCCGGGAGTATCTATGATATTGATGCGATGCCCTTTCCAGGAACAGGTAGTAGCCGCAGAAGTAATGGTCACTCCCCTCTCTTTCTCCTCTGCCATCCAGTCCATGGTAGCTGTTCCCTCGTCCACCCCACCAATCCGATGCACACGTCCGGTGCAATATAGTATCCTCTCCGTAGTGGTTGTCTTTCCGGCATCAATATG
>JAGMAN010000076.1 GCA_023130215.1 bacterium | reverse complement strand
GTTCCGGCTGGAATGAGATGTCCCATAATGACATTTTCTTTTAATCCCCTCAGCTCGTCTATCTTTCCACCGAAAGCCGCCTCAGCAAGAATTCTGGTTGTCTCCTGAAAGGAAGCCGCCGATATGAAACTATCGGTGGTCAAGGAAGCTTTAGTGATTCCCAACAGCACCGGGACAGCCCGAGCCGGCTTCCCACCATCGGCTATTACTCTTTCATTCTCCTCCTGATAGCGGAACTTACCTACCTGTTCTCCTACCAGGAAACTGGTTCCTCCGGCCTCTTCTATCTCCACCTTACGAAGCATCTGGCGAATGATGACTTCAATATGCTTATCATTAATGGCCACACCCTGCAACCGGTATACTTCCTGAACATCATTGAGAAGATGTTCCTGAAGCCTCTTCATTCCCCGGACCCTCAAGATATCTTGAAGAACCACTGGCCCATCTATCAGTTGCTGGCCGGCTGTCACTCTATCTCCCTTATAGACGTTCAAATGCTTTCCGGGCGGAATGAGGTACTCTTTCACCATACCTGTCTCATCATTCTTTACCGCTATCCGGCGCTTACCCCTGAGCGGGCCAGCGAACTCTACCACTCCATCTATCTCTGTAATGATAGCTGGAGCCTTTGGACGTCTTGCCTCAAATATTTCCACGATGCGTGGTAGACCTCCGGTGATATCCACTGTCCCGGTAATCTCCCTTGGGGTCTTAGCCAATAGCTCACCGGGAGAAACCGTCTGGCCATCCTTAACTACAATATGGGCCCGACTGGGAATGCTGTAGTATCCCAAAATCTCACCCTTCTTATTCTGAATGACGATTTGGGGATGCATCTCTTCTTTGTGTTCAATGACAACCCTGGTGGTTAGACCTGTGGTCTTGTCCAGCTCTTCCCTCATGGTCAGCCCTTCAATAATATCCTCAAATTTTATTTTGCCTCCCACTTCGGTCAGGATCGGTCGGGTGTAGGGGTCCCACTGGACAAATAACTCCCCTTTGGACACTCTCCCTGAATGCTCCCGCCTTAACATAGCTCCGGATGGGACACCGTGACGCTCTAACTCCTTTCCCTCCTCATCTACAACGGCCAGAGCACCATTGCGATTCAGGACGAGCGTATGCCCCTCTTCGTTCCTCACAGTGCGCAAGTTGTGGTAGCGCAGAATCCCGTCATTCTTAGCCGCGATCTTTGACTGCTCCACTGTCCGGGATGCCGTTCCTCCAATGTGGAAAGTTCTCATGGTAAGCTGAGTTCCCGGTTCCCCGATGGATTGGGCGGCAATTATCCCTATGGCTTCGCCTAACTCAACTTTTCCCCCGGTAGCCAGATTGCGACCATAACAGCGGGCACAAACTCCCCGTTTAGCTTCGCAGGTTAGGACAGAACGGATTCTCACCTTTTCAATCCC
>JAGMAN010000075.1 GCA_023130215.1 bacterium | reverse complement strand
TCTCCTAACTGAGGAATGAGGATGTCATCTAAGGTCACTCGACCAAATACCCTCTCCTTAAGAGGAACAATTTCCTCTCCACCTTCATAAATTCCTTCCACCACAATACCGTTCAGGGTCGAACAGTCTTCCTCGGTCACAATCAGGTCCTGAGCCACATCCACCAGGCGCCTGGTGAGATAACCAGAGTCAGCTGTCTTGAGAGCGGTATCGGCCAGTCCTTTCCTTCCCCCATGAGTGGAGAGGAAGTATTCCAGGACGGTAAGTCCCTCCCGGAAGTTAGCCGTGATAGGAGATTCTATAATCTCTCCGGAAGGTTTGGCCATCAATCCTCTCATCCCGGCTAACTGGCGGACCTGAAGCCGGCTTCCCCTGGCCCCGCAATCGGCCATCATAAAGATAGGATTGAATTGGCCGGTGTCTCTGAGCTTCAATCTCTCCAGTGCTCTATCCGAAATCTCATCAGTAGCATGAGTCCAGGTATCGATGATCTTGTTATATCTCTCTCCGTCAGTGATTACTCCCTTTCGATACTGCTCCTCAGTCTTGTTCACTTCCCGACGAGCCTCTTCTAAGATCCCCTCCTTCTCCGGCGGTATCCTTATGTCATCTATGGCAATAGACATTCCAGCTAAGGTAGCTGTCTTAAAGCCAATCTTCTTTATACTATCCAAGAGTTTAGCTGTCTCCTTATAGCCTTGCTCTCGGTAACAGAGCCCGATAAGGAAGCTTAAGGTGTCCTTATCTATCTCCTTATTAATGAAGGGTAAGGTGGGGGGCAGAATCTCATTGAATAGAACTCTTCCCACCGTGGTGTCCACTAACTGTCCGTCAATTCGGACTCTTGCTCTTGCCTGAAGCCCAACCTCACCAGCCTCCCTGGCCAGAGATACCTCACTGGGGCCAGCAAAAACCTTCCCCTCACCTTTATCTCCTGCTTTCTCCTTGGTAAGGTAGTGACAACCAAGGACGATGTCCTGGGTAGGAACAGCAATCGGTCGACCGTGGGATGGGGAGAGAATGTTATGGGGGGAAAGTATGAGTAGGCGGGACTCCATCTGGGCTTCGATGGAAAGGGGAACATGCACAGCCATCTGGTCACCATCGAAATCGGCATTAAAGGCAGTACAGATCAAGGGATTGATGTGAATGGCCTTCCCTTCTACCAGGACGGGATGGAAAGCCTGGATCCCTAAACGGTGAAGGGTGGGAGCCCGGTTAAGAAGCACTGGATGGTCCTTAATTACTTCCTCCAGGATATCCCAGACCTCCGGCTTGATACTCTCTACCATCCGCTTGGCGCTCTTAATGGTATGGACGTGGTCCTTCTCTTTTAGCTTTCTGATGATGAAGGGTTCGAACAGCTCCAGGGCCATCTTCTTGGGAAGACCACACTGGTGAAGTTTCAGTTCGGGATCGATGACAATCACCGATCGCCCCGAATAATCTACCCTCTTCCCCAATAGATTCTGACGAAAACGACCTTGTTTTCCCTTGAGCGTGTCGCTTAAGGATTTTAATGGCCGGTTTCCAGCTCCAATTACCGGCCGACCATGACGACCATTATCCAGGACGGCATCCACTGCTTCCTGAAGCATCCGTTTTTCGTTGCGAATGATAATCCCGGGAGTGACGGGGTCCTGTAATAATTTCTTCAGTCTATTATTCCTGTTCAGGACCCGACGATAGAGGTCGTTAAGATCAGAGGTAGCAAACCTTCCTCCATCCAGCGGGACTAGCGGCCTTAAATCCGGAGGTATAACCGGAATGACATCCATAATCATCCACTCCGGCTTATTGTTGGATTGGCGGAAGGATTCCACCATCTTCAGTCTTTTGGTGATCCTGATCTTTGCCTGCTGGGAGGAAGTTTCCTTAAACTCCTTCCTCAACTCTTCAGCCAGTCTTCCCATGTCCAGCTCCTTAAGCAAATCACGGATGGCCTCCGCCCCCATCTTAGCCTTGAAAGCATCACCAAGCTTAGCCCGATACTTCCCATGCTCGTCCTCTTTTAACAGGTCCATCTTCTTCAACCCGGTATCCCCCCCGGGGCCGGGGTTGATGACCACATATTCCTCGTAGTAAAGGACCTTTTCCAGATTGCGCAGGCTCATTCCAAGAAGGGCTCCCATCCGGCTGGGAAGCACTTTAAAGAACCAGATATGGGAGACAGGGCAGGCTAACTTAATATGGCCCATCCTCTCTCTTCGGACCCGAGACTGGGTCACCTCTACTCCACACCGGTCGCAGACAACCCCCTTATATTTAATCCTTTTATATTTGCCACAATTACATTCCCAGTCTTTGGTGGGACCAAAAATCTTCTCACAGAAGAGCCCATCCTTCTCCGGCCTAAAGGTCCGATAGTTGATCGTCTCTGCCTTCTTCACTTCGCCCCTTGACCAGGACTTAACC
>JAGMAN010000074.1 GCA_023130215.1 bacterium | reverse complement strand
TTCCTTTTTTCTTCTCCACCTTCACATCCAATCCCAAACTCTGGAGTTCCTTAATGAGAACGTTAAATGACTCCGGCGTTCCCGGCTGAAAGGTATTCTCTCCCTTGACAATGGTTTCATATATCTTCGTTCGACCGGCTACATCATCACTCTTCACCGTAAGAAGTTCCTGCAGTGTATAAGCCGCCCCGTAGGATTCTAAAGCCCAGACCTCCATTTCCCCAAATCGCTGTCCTCCAAACTGAGCTCTCCCTCCTAAAGGCTGCTGGGTGACCAGGGAGTAGGGACCTATAGAACGGGCGTGGATCTTATCATCCACTAAATGAACCAATTTCATCATATAGATGTAACCAACGGTAACCTCCTCCTGAAAAGGTTCGCCACTGCGTCCGTCGTAAAGCACGGTGGTGCCGCTCCCGGGGAGACCGCTGCGCCGAAGCATCTCCTTGATCTCCCCTTCGTTGGCTCCGCTGAAGACAGGACTGGCTACATAGATGCCCAGGGCACGGGCGGCCCAACCTAAGTGAGTCTCCAGGATCTGACCCAGGTTCATCCGGGAAGGGACTCCCAGGGGATTAAGAACAATCTCCACCGGGGTTCCATCGGGAAGGAAGGGCATATCTTCCTCCGGAAGTATCTTGGCAATCACTCCTTTATTTCCATGTCTACCAGCTATTTTATCTCCTACCGAAAGCTTCCGCTTGCTTGCAATATAGACCTTGACTAATTTATTCACTCCGGAAGGAAGTTCCGCAGCAGCCCACCCCCCTGATTTTCTCGGACCCTTTCCCTCCCGGCGAGAGAAGACCTTAACATCAATGACAATTCCCTCTACCCCCGGGGGCACTCTTAAGGAAGCATCCCGAACATCGCCGGCCTTCTCCCCAAAAATGGCCCTGAGAAGTTTCTCCTCCGGGCTTAACTCAGTCTCGCCCTTTGGGGTTATCTTGCCGGCCAATATATCTTCTGATCTCACCTCTGCTCCTATACGAATAATCCCATTCTCGCCCAAATCCTTGAGGGCTTCTTCCCCTACATTGGGTATATCCCGGGTTATCTCCTCCGGACCAAGCTTAGTGTCTCGCGCTTCCAGTTCAAACTCTTCAATGTGAATAGAGGTATAGACATCTTCCTTGACCACCTTCTCGCTGACCAGTATGGCATCCTCAAAGTTATAACCCCACCAGGGCATAAAGGCCACCAGGATATCACGCCCCAGGGCCAGTTCCCCTAAATGGGTCCCCGGTCCATCAGCGATCACCTGCCCCCGAGAGACTCGCTCCCCCGGTTGAACCACAGGTCTTTGATTCAGGCAAGTGTCCTGGTTCGATCTGAGGAATTTCTTCAGGCTATATTCATGAACCTCACTGCCGCTACGGATGGTTATGGCATTGGCAGAAACCTTCTCCACTTTACCATCCTGGAAGGATAATGCCATCGCTCCGGAATCCACAGCGGCAGGCCGCTCCATGCCGGTTCCAACTAACGGGGCCTCCGCCCAGAGCAGGGGCACTGCCTGGCGTTGCATATTTGAGCCCATGAGAGCTCTATTGGCATCATCGTGCTCTAAAAATGGAATGAGAGCAGTGGACACACTGACTAACTGTTCCGGGGAGACATCCATATACTGAACCTGCCCAGGGGAAACTTTCGGGAAATCGTTCCGCAAACGAGCAAAGATTTTATCATCTGTAAAGCGACCCTCGGCGTCTAACTTAGCATTGGCTTGAGCAATGACATAATCATCCTCCACATCGGCTGAAAGATATTCAATCTGCCTGGTTGCCTTCCCATTCACCACTTTCCGATAAGGAGTCCTTAAGAAGCCCAAATCGTTTATTTGGGCATAAGTGCTCATAGAGACAATAAGGCCAATATTCGTGCCCTCCGGGGTCTCTATGGGGCAGATGCGGCCATAATGGGAGAAGTGGACATCCCGCACTTCAAACCCAGCCCTCTCTCTACTCAACCCACCCGGTCCCAGGGCGCTCAGCCGCCTCTTATGAGTTAACTCAGCCAATGGATTAACCTGGTCCATGAACTGGGATAGTTGACTGCGTCCGAAGAAGTTGTTAATAGCTGAGGATATCATCTTGGGGTTAACTAAATTCTGGGGTGTCAGATCCTCCAAATCCTGACTGCTCATCCTTTCCCTGATGAACCTTTCCATCCGCTCCAGCCCAACTCTGAACTGGTTGGCTACCGACTCTCCCACGGTGCGAACCCTTCGGCTTCCTAAGTGATCGATGTCATCAACAGTTCCTTCACGTTTCTTTAACTTCAAAAGGTATCTTATGATCTCAACCATATCCTCCCGGCGAAGAGTAGTCTCTCTCAGGGGAACATTTAAGCCAAGTTTTCTATTTAGCTTGTATCTACCCACTCTGGCCAGGTCATATGTTCGGGGATCAAAGAAGAGCCTATGAAGGAGTCGGCGAGCGTTCTCCGGAGTAGGTGGGTCTCCCGGACGCAATCTGCGAAAGATTTCCAGTTGTGCCTCTTCCTCCGATCGGCAATGGTCCTTCCTCAAAGTATTAATGATGGAAACTTCATCCTTAGGGGTTATGACCAGGGTAAGCTTCTCCACCCCGGCTTCCTTTAACTGCCTGAGCAGGTGGTCACTTACCTCTTCGCCGCTCTCTCCAATCACTTCACCCCCTTTTCTAACATCCCTGGCTAAAAAACGGCCCAGGAACTTTTTCCGGTGAAGACCGCTGCCTAACCTTATTGTCTCGGTTTCGTAGAAGAGCTTGGTGATGTCCTGGCTGGAGGAGTAGCCTAAAGCCCTGAGTAAAGTAGTGACTAAGATTCTGCGCCTTCTATCAATGACCACTGATAGAACATCGTAGGTATCGAACTCCAGTTCCAACCAGGTTCCCCGGTAAGGAATGATTCTAACCGAACAAAGTCGCCTCCCGCTGGGATGGATCTTTTCCTCGAAACAGACGCCTGGAGAGCGGTGAAGCTGACTGACTACTACCCTTTCCGCTCCATTGATAATGAAGCTTCCCCCTTCTGTCATCAGGGGAAGCTCTCCTAAATAGACCTCCTGCTCCCTTTTCTCCGGAGCCTCTTCTGCTTGCCTCCTGATAACCAACCTCAGTCTCAGCTTGAGGGGAGCATTGTAAGTCCTTCCTGTCCCCTGGCATTCCTCGGCACTATATTCTGGCCTTCCCACTGAGTAGCTGACAAATTCCATAGAGCACCTGCCACTCCCGGAGGCCATCGGAAAGATATCCTGAAAGACGGCCTGTAAGCCGCTGTGGCTCCGTTTCTCTGGAGGAATATCTTCCTGGAGAAACTCCCGGTAGGAACGTTTCTGGATATCAACCAAATTTGGCAGACTCATAATGCTTGGAATCTTAGCGAAGCTTTGCCTCTCAATTAAACCTGAGCTCTGCTTCATACATCCCCCCATAAAATAATATCAAAAATCAAAAATGCTCTGCTATTGAACTTCCGCTACTCCCAAAATGTCTTTTGTCCTTGAACTTTTCTCTGTGATCTCTGCGGTTTAATTACTTCAATTCCACGGTTGCGCCAGCTGCTTCCAACTTAGCTTTTATCTCTTCTGCTTCTTTCTTCGATGATATCCCTTCCCTGACTGGTTTTGGAGCTTCCTCTACCAGGGTCTTAGCTTCTTTCAGTCCGAGGCTGGTGACCGCCCTTACCTCTTTGATCACCTGGATTTTCTTCTCCCCGATGGCGGTAAGATAAACACTCCACTCTGTCTTCTCTTCTCCTCCACCCGGGCCCGGAGCAGCTGTTGGCGTTGCCGCTACCGGGGCAGTGGCCACTACCCCAAATTTCTCCTCCAGAGCTTTAACTAAATCTGAGAGTTCCAACACAGTCATCTTCTCAACCGTAGAAATAATCTCATCAATCCGTGGGGTCTTTCCCGAACTAACCTTAGATTTCTCCTCTCCGGGTTTCTCCTTGACTCCGGTTTCTTTCTCCTTCCCCGGCCCTACCTTTTCTTCCAACACTTTGGTTTCTTTTTCTTCTTCCTTCACTTCTGCTTTCGGCATCGTCTCCCCCCCCTAAAATTTTATCCTTTATCCTTCTTCACTGCTTGCAAAACATAAATTAGATTGGCTATCATTCCCCGCAGAATATTTACCAGATTAGATAACGGACTCTTGATGTTAGCCGCAACCTTAGCTAAAAGATCTTCCTTGCTGGGCAGGGTGGCCCACAATCTAAGCTGGTCCCGGCTAAGAACTTCCCCTCCAAAAAATCCTCCTTTAATTTCCATGGCCTGGTGTCTCTCAGAAAAATTGGCTAAAACTCTAGCCAGGATGGTTGGATCACCAGAAGCAAGAGCAAGAGCAGTGGGTCCTACCAGAAATTGGTTCAAATTCTCTCGCTCACTTTCCTTGGCGGCTAGCCGAGATAAGGTATTCTTGACCACCAGATACTGAGCTCCGGCCTCTCGCAGCCGCATACGCAGGTTGCTAACTTCCTCCACCTTCAGGCCACGATAGTCAGTGATAATAGCTGTCTCAGCTGTCCTCAATATCTCGGCTAAATCCTTAACTACAGTTTCTTTTCCTTGCCTGCCCATAATTTATATTCTATCCGGTTAAACTGGCTAACTGATTGACATCAAGGCGAACTCCCGGGCTCATAGTAGAGGAGATTGTGACACTCCTCAAGTATTGACCCTTGCAGGTAGAGGGTTTGGCTTGCAACACTACCTCCACCGCAGCTCGGGCGTTAGTCATAAGCCAGTCCTCACTGAAGGAAACTCTTCCCACCACCAAATGTAAATTACCGGATTTATCGGTTCGGCACTCTACCCTTCCCGCTTGAATAGCTCGAATAGTACTTTTCAATTCAAAAGTGACTGTGCCTGCTTTCGGATTGGGCATCAAACCCCGTGGGCCAAGCAGACGACCGAGCTTACTGACTTCTCTCATCATGTCCGGAGTAGCTATGGCCACATCAAATTCGGTCCATCCCTCACTTATCTTCTTTATGAGCTCCTCAGCTCCAACAAAGTTTGCCCCTGCCTCCTCAGCCTCTTTAGCCTTCTCTCCCTTGGCAAAGACCACTATCCGGAGCTTCTTGCCCGTCCCGTGTGGCAGGGTCAGCGCACGCCGCACTTGCTGATCAGCCTGTTTGGGATCGATCCCCAATTTTAGAGAAAGATCTACAGTTTCATCAAATTTCCACTTTGGCATGCTCTTTAAAACTTTAACTGCTTCCTCTAAAGAATAAACCTTTTCCTTTTCTATTAGTTTGACTGCTTCTCTATATCTCTTGCTTCGGCCCACTGCCTTACTCCTCTATCTCAATTCCCATGCTCCTGGCTGTTCCCTCTACCATTCGCATGGCTCCCTCCAAATCAACTGCATTCAAGTCTTCCTTCTTTGTCTGAGCAATCTCTCGTACTTTATCCCTGGCAACTTTAGCTATCTTCTCCCGATTAGGCTGAGCCGATGCCTTGGCAATCCCGGCCGCCCTCTTCAAAAGAACTGCACTTGGAGGGGATTTGGTAACAAAGGAGAAAGAACGATCCTGATAAACAGTTATCACTACAGGAATAACCAATCCCTCCTTCCCCTGAGTTCGAGCATTAAAGGCCTGGCAGAATTCCATGATGTTTACTCCATGTTGACCCAGGGCCGGACCAACCGGAGGAGCAGGATTGGCTTTGCCCGCTAACACCTGCATCTTTATCCGGGCAATAGCTTTCTTAGCCATCTTATAAACTCTCCACCTGCCAGTATTCAAGTTCAACCGGGGTAGACCGACCAAAAATAGAAACCATAACTTTGAGTCTCCCCTTTTCTGGATTCAACTCCTCCACCACTCCACTGAGGTTGGTGAAAGGGCCTTCCACCACTCTAACTCTCTCTCCCTGCTCAAAGACCGCTTTCGGTTTAGGCTTAGCCCTCTTCTCCTCAGCTGCCTTCAATATACTTTCTACTTCCTTCTCCTCTAAGGCAACTGGTTCCCTGCCAGAACCAAGAAAGCCAGAGACCCCCGGGATATTCTTTACCAGATACAAGGTCTTCTCGTTCATCTCCATTTCCACCAGAACATATCCCGGGAAGAGGTTTTTGGTAGTCACCTTCTTCTCACCACCCTTAATTTCAGCTATTTCCTCTGTGGGGATGAGAAGTTTGTAGATAGAATCCCGAATGCCCAGAGAATCGACTCTATTTTCCAGATTAGTCTTAACCTTGTTCTCGCACCCGGATAGAGTGTGAAGGACATACCATTTTCTGCTCATATCACCTTCCATATTTTAACATAGAACTTATTAGTCGAGATAAAGGAGTATCAACCAGAAAAACAAAGATAGCAATAAGCATCACTGCAACCACCACTACAGAAGTGGAAGCCACCAATTCCTTCCGGTTCGTCCAGGACACTTTCCTGAGCTCTGCCTTAATCTCAATTAAGAAACGTTTGATCCGTGCGAACATAAATAACTCTGGCAGGCCTGGAGGGATTCGAACCCCCAACCCCCGGATTTGGAGTCCAGTGCTCTAACCAATTGGAGCTACAGGCCTCACAATTTCAAGCAACTCTACTTAGTTTCCTTGTGTATGGTGTGCTTTCGGCAAAACTTGCAATATTTTTTAAGTTCTAATCTATCTGGATTTCCCTTCTTATTCTTAGTAAGGGAATAGTTCCTCCGTTTACATTCAGTGCAGGCTAATGTGATAATCTCTCTCATCTACTTAATTATCTCACTAA
>JAGMAN010000073.1 GCA_023130215.1 bacterium | reverse complement strand
GATTAATGCAGGCATCAGTTATACTCGTTCATAGCCTTGGTTATCCCTTCTCTCAGGATGAATTTAACTGCTTCAGCCGCTCTGGCCACCACCTCGGAAATGACTGCTTTCTCCTCTTTATTGAAATTCGTGAGGACATAGTCAGCTAATTCCTGAGGTCTTCCCTTACCCCTGATACCAATTCGGACTCTGGGAAAATCTGTACTGCCCAGAGAACTTATAATGGATTCCATTCCCTGGTGTCCACCAGAACTCCCCTTAGAGCGGATGCGAATGTGACCCAGCTCCAGGTCAGCATCATCGTAGATGACTAATAAGTCTGGGAAGGGAATTCGGTAATAACGCACCAGGGACTTGATAGGCTCACCGCTTCTGTTGACATAAGTGAGGGGCTTGGCCAGGATTACTTTCTCTCCATCAATATTTCCCCGACCAAACAGGCAGGTATGAGCTCGGCCTTTAAGGACCAGGTGGGCGGAGGAAGCCAGTTCATCTATTACCTTAAATCCAACATTATGACGGGTATCTTTAAATTTCCTCCCCGGATTTCCTAAACCAACTACCGCTTTTATCTTTCCTTCTCCTCCCCGGCCTTCTTCTCTTCTTTCTTTTCCTCAGGCTTCTTTTCCTCGCCGACTACCCCTGGTTCAGCTACTTCCTCTTTAACTTCCTCCTTCTCTATTACCCTGGGGGGAACAACCGAAAGAATCGTCTTTTCTCCATCAGTTAGGATTCTTATTCCTTCTTCCTCCTTGAGGTCCCTGACATGGATGGTGTCTCCAATATTAAGGAGGGAAATGTCAACCTCGATCTTCTCCGGGATCTGAGTGGGCAGACATTCCACATCCACCTCCCAGAGGAGATGCTCCAATATTCCTCCTTCCTTCACTCCAGCGGATTCCCCCACTACGGCAATTGGGATGGGAACAGTCAACTTTTTCTTGAGAGAGACTCTACAGAAATCAATGTGGAGCATTCTTTCTGTTACCGGATGATACTGAATATCCTTAATGATGGCCATAGCCTGGCCACTTCCCTCATTTAACTTCAGATTGGTGATGATATTCTGCCCGGCAGCGGCTGCCCTCAGTGCTTCAAATTTTCTCTCCTCTACCTCTAATGGCACTGGCTCCCCTCCGCTCCCGTAGAGAATAGCTGGAATCCTTCCCTGCCGACGCAGTTTGCGGGCAACTCCCTTTCCAGTCTCCGCTCTCACCTTAGCTTCTAAGGATATCTGTTCCATTA
>JAGMAN010000072.1 GCA_023130215.1 bacterium | reverse complement strand
TTATACGAAGAGTGAGCTAACCGATGTTTCATTGTGAATTCTCTTAATGGCTTCCCCTAAGAGACTTGCTATCGATAGCACTTTGACCTTGCTATTCTGCTTGCTTCTAAAGGGTATGGTATCGGTCACTACCACTTCCTTAACTATAGAGTTCTGAAGACGCTCGCCTGCCCTTTTAGAGAAGACAGGATGAGTACAGCCAACATAGATATTGGAGGCTCCCTTTTCCTTTAATACCTTGGCTGATTCAATGATACTTCCTCCCGTATCTATCATATCATCTACTAATATGACATTCTTATCCTTCACCTTCCCAACCACATTAAAGACTTTGGATACCCCTGGACGGGGCCGGCGCTTATCTATTATGGCCAGGGAGGCCTTAAGGCGCTTAGCGAAGGCGGCTGCCCTCTCCACTGCTCCAGGGTCAGGAGCAACGATAACCATATCCCTAACCCTCTTCTTCCGAAAATAGTTTATCAAGGCGGGGGCAGCAAAGAGATGGTCAACCGGGATATCAAAGAACCCCTGAATCTGACCAACGTGCAGGTCCATAACTAATACCCTGTTGGCTCCTGCTACAGTAATTAGATTAGCTACCAGCTTGGCCGTTATCGGAACCCGGGGCTGAACTTTTCTGTCCTGCCGGGCATAACCATAATAGGGAATGACGGCTGTTATCCTCCGAGCGGAAGCTCGGCGCAGAGCATCAATCATGACAAGGAGTTCCATTAAGTTGTTATTGACGGGCGGGCAGGTGGATTGAATGATGAAGGCATCCGCTCCGCGGGCATTCTCTTTAATCTCCACCCGCACTTCCCCATCAGGGAAGGAAGTCACCTCAGCTTTGCCTAAGGAGAACTTGAGATATCTACATATCTTTTCAGCCAAATCTAAATTAGCCTTCCCCGTAAAAACTTTCAACTGCCCACCGGCCATCTTCCCTCTCCTTAAAATCGCCAATTTAACATCTTGTATTCCTGATTGAGCTCATACCTCAATCAGCCTTGATTATAATACCAGACTCAAAGAACTGTGTCAATGCAAAAGGTTAGAATAGCAATTCTACTTGGCATAAAGCACCTCTTCAGGCCTTCGGATAAATAATTTTAGCACCCGAAGATAAAAGTATATCCTATGTAACTTAGCCCTGTCAAGTAAAAAAATCCAAAAGAAAAGTTGACAACCATATTCTTCTTTGCTAAAATTTGACACGAGGCGGGAGCCCTGATGATAAAGTCTTTGGCTGCCTTCCGGAGAGAGTGGAACTGCGTTTCTTAGAATCGGGACTGATTGGTTCGGACAGGAAAGAAGAAGGGGGAATCTGTCCTTACACAGCCATAGAGTGAGGAGAAATAGTCATGGTTAGAAAAGTTTGGTGCGGAGTGGTGCTTTTTCTTATCATTAGCCTGAGTGGCAGTTTGCTTGGGGCTGATGAGGAATCTGCTGTTAGGGAAGAGGCACTGGCCTGGTACAAAGAGAATTTTGTCCTCTGGAAAGCTTGTCACCATGAATTGAAATCTAAGTTGGGTGAAAATATCAAGCGGGACAAGGCTTACTGCCAGCGAGCCATAGCTACCTTAGAGAAGTTACAGGAGGTACTTGAGGAGGAGAAGGAGGTAGCCCTTCAGGCTTACACTGATAGATATAAGGAAATATCTAAACATTTAGAGAAAGGGCGGATGAGCCGTCTGAAGACCAAGAGGCTGAAGGAGGCCCTAAGCAGTCTGAAGAAAGATATAGAACGGGAATTTTCCTATAAAGCAGTGGAGATAAAGAATAGTTTAATTAAGAAAAAGGAAGTAATTGATAGTAAAATCCGCCGTTTGGGCAAGTCGCCTGCTGAAGTTAAGAAAGGGAAATATCGATATGTAGCAGACCGCAAATCTAAAGTATTCCATAGGATCATGTGTATCTATGTCTCCAAGATAAGGGAGGAGGATCGGGTTTATTTCGAGACGAAGAAGGAAGCAAGGAAGTCAGGACGCCGCCCCTGCCGCAAGTGCACGAGATAATCCAGGCCTGCATTTTTCAGCCCTTTTTACTTGATAATATAGGAACTTATACATTACCCTTTTGTCATCAATAAGTTAAGAAGTCTTCTATGCCCGAAGGGCGAAGAAGGAGCCTTTTAGTATCTAAAAAAACCTTGACTTTTGGGGCCAAAAGTGGTAAACTTACAACAATAGGGAGAGATAAATATGTCAGATGATATTTTAGAGATCAACTTGAAAGAAGTTTTAGGTTCTGCAGAAGCACCTTCGACACAGCAGTTAACTTTGTATATCCCCAACAAAGATAGAAAGGGCAGAGAGATAAAAAATCTTCACATTTGGATCAAGGAAGCCCAGAAAGTACTTGCAATTATCGGGGGAGGTTCAACCACAATGCCACCTGCGGAGGGCACCTGGTTAAGTCAAGAAAGGGACATTGACAGCATAGACCAGTTAAGAGATGAGGATATGCTTTGGGAAAAGACCACCATAACATACACATATATTTATCCGAGCAGATTCGAAAAAAACTTAAAACTGCTCAGAGAATTTCTGCATAGATTTGGCCGGGAAACAAATCAAGGAGAAGTAGTGTTTGAATTTGCCGGCGAATTTTTCAGAATTCGCGAATACGATCCAAAATAAGACTTGAGGAGGGAGGAAAATGGCAAGAATAATTAAAAATGTCGGACTAACCCAGAGACAGGTTAATCTTAAAGTTGTAGCCAAAGAGTTGGGCGCAGAAGCGGTAGGAGTAACAATAGATACAAGACAGGGGCCGATTTCTTTATTTGCACTCCGGCAGTTCCTTGTAGAACGGCTGCGATCCAGTGGGGGCCGGCCTGCGCTGGTAGGGGCCCTCAAGAAAAGGCGGAATAAAATCCCTCTCTTTGATGAAGACTGGATTAAGCTTGAAAAAATTGCTAAATATTACAAGCAAAAAGAGGGGCTCAATGTAAGTCCTGGTCAAATAGCGTCTGCTTTGGTTCATACAGATGTATCAAGAATAGATACATCAAAGATAGAAGCAGTTTTAAGAGATAAATAACAAAAAGCGGTACGGACATCATCCGTGTGAAGAGTGAGGCTAAGAGTGGCGGAAACAGCTGACCCCATTTCGCCTTAGGACCTCTAAAGCGAAATAATAGGCTGGAATAAGCCTTGAAAATGCCAGTTTTGAGCATGAGAAGTGAGGTAAATACGCGAAAGCGAAAGGAAAAGGAGGTGATGAAGAATAAATAGATTGAGAATAAAATTTGAGAAATAGGAGGAAAGGTCATGAAAAAGGTCATGAAACGTGTTATGATGTTGGTTGTTTTTATGGTTGTTGTAAGTATGAATCCAGTAGTATTTGCAAAAGATTGTAAAGTGGTTACTTATACAAATCAATATGGGGATGTAGTTTATAGAGATAATAGTTGTTTAAAATGGATATTTATTACTGAAGTTCCAGGTGGTTTTACAACACCTGTTCCTCGTCATGCTAAAGAAACAATAGATAAACTTTTTAAGAAATTGAAAGAAAATTATGTATTAACTAAAAAAGTGGAAATTGTAACGGATAAAGATAAAAGCAAAGATAAGAAACAAGGATCAATAAGTGAGAAAAATAAGGAAAAACGGAAGAGAAAAGTTGATTATATTATGAAGAAGTTATATGAAGATGTTGTTGCAAAAAGTATTATCAAAAAGATAGGAAATTCTGATCTTAGGTTGTTAATTGGGTTGGTGGTGCGATATAGCAAAAATTATGATAAGGGAAAAAGAAAGTAGATCAGGGAAATAATAAAGGAGAGTAAATGATATGAAGTATGAATATTCTGAAATAAGTATAGAAATGTTACCTCAGAATAAATGTTGAAAATGGCAAGAATAACCTATAAAACCAACACACAAAACCAAAATAATAAAGAAATCAAGTATTTAAAGAGAGAAGAGTGGCAACAACTAATAGAATCTATAGACAACTACAGAGACAAGCTTATTGTGAAACTTCTCTATTCTACCGGTACGCGAGTAGGTGAGCTGGCCAAACTCAAAGTAGAGGATATAGACTTTCAGGAAAGATTTATCCGTATCCCGCAGAAAACACTAAAACTAACACTGCCAGGACCATTATTGTAAGCAAGGAAGTTCTATCCGATGTCTCAGCATACCTTAAAATGGCCAGGATTAAGCAAGGAAGGCTTTTTAGCCAATACAACAGTTAATGAAAAAATACGCTCAGAGAGCCAATTTAGAAGCTTCTCCCCACACTTTAAGGCATACCCACATAGTCTCCATGCTCTCTTAGACCGTATCCCAATGGCAGCAGTACAAAAACAAGTAGGCCATAAAAGGTTAGCTACCACCCAAATCTACTCTAATCTGGCACCAGAGCAAGTTAGAGAAGCATATGAAAAAAGATAGGACACACAAACTTTCATTGAGAGCCCGTCACAAAATGGACCAGAGGTGAAGATTGAAGGTTAAACAACAGATACTGACCAGAAGAAATGGTGGGGAGATTGGCCAAGCAATATAAGGTAGTTATTACCAAAATCGCGGGGCCGGTCGCAAGACTAACAGCGGCTAAGGCGCTGAGAATTTTTAAGTCCATTTCACTGAGTGAGGCTCTGGATTTAATCGAGAGTGTCCCCTGCACAGTCTATGAAGGTCCAAAAGCAAAGGCTGATTGGCTAGCCAAACTACGTCAAGCTGGTCTAGATATAAACCTCGAGGAGATTGTGGTAGAACCAGAACCAAAGTCTGTGATTATGCAAAACGAAGACCAAGACAAAAAAATGAAGGTTTATACAGGAAAGGAAGTAGGCTCTATACCTGACAAGGGTCGTCGGTTACTAATTCTATTTGGAATTATATTTTTGTTGGGGTTCTTGGCATTAAGATATATTACAGGGTCCCCTGGCGTTGGCGAATTACGATTTAATAATACAAGCCTGCGCATCGGAATGAGTAAAGACAAGGTTCTTCGTAGATTAAATAATAGAGTTGATTACAATCACAACTATGAAATAGGCTTTTGGGCGAAACCATTTGGGGTAGCAACAAAAGTAGAGTGTTCTTTTAATAAGGGGACACATGATCTTGATATAATTTTATGTCACTTTGCTCATAATGTATATTCCGCAGTGGAGTTTCGTGATAAATTGGAGGGTGTTATTAATGGACTGATGAAGATGTATGGGAAGCCTACGAAGCAGCGTGGTTCTTTTGGGGTGTTGAAGGAGGTAAAGTATCGCGGAATTGGACCGCGCGGTCAGAGCCGTTGGACGGAGGTGGAGATGAATGTGCCAACGTATGTTGGGTGGAAGCTCAAGAATGGACACGAAGTTGAATACTACTCTTGTGAAATTCGTGGTTATGTTCTTCGGATTACAGATGGTTCAATTTCATCTCGCCGATTAAATTATTAAAGATTCTTTTCTCTGTGACGTGTTAGTCAACCTAGGGACTGTTTTTAGGCAGGGTTCTTAGAATCAAGGAGAATAAAAAAAGAGTTGTGGAATGATAAGTAAGAGCAATGTATGAGGTTGCGGAGGAGGAAATGAGCGTAAAGAGATTTAGTGGAATTAAGTTCGATAATAATTGTTATGATTCAGATGAAGCCAGGAAATTTTTAGATCAGCTTATGAAAGTCATAGAGGATTCGATCCAAGCAACCTACCGAGGGATGCGCATAAGAGGTAAGTATGGACTATCAAAACGATACGGTGTATGGGGTATTTTTTCTGACAAGGAGAATAAAGATAAATTTAAACACCCACACTTCACTGTAGGTATACAACGACAAAAGGCAGTGGTAGCCTTGACGATACCCAACGGAGCTTCTAAGAAGGAATATTGGGATAAGGTTATGAACCCAGAGAAATACTGTAGAAAGATTGAGGAGATACGGCCTGAAGTGCGAAACTTATACTTTTGGCTGGAGCAGCGCCATGCGGCGGGTGGGCATCGCGGTAGCGAGTTAGTCAACGATGCGACCATGGAGATTGACCCTGCAGTGGGTGAAAGATATGCTCGGCAAGAGGAGAAAATTAAAATGAACCGTTACTGGATGGAAGCGCTAAGCAGCGCCTTACAGGCTAAGTCCAGGGAGTTCAAGGGGTATGTCAACATGCAACTTCAGTTTCGTGTCGATTATTGGTACTATGGGTGTCCTATAGTCAAAAAGCCTGAATTTGCAAATAAGGTAAGTTCAGTTATAAGAAGTTTTTCTCCATTATATGACTATTTATGCCGAGATACCCCTCCCCTAATCCTTCCTTGAATAATTTCCTTGCAGCATCTGCCTAAGCAATCTAAATTCATCCTCTAAAAACAGCCCTAAAACGTCCTATTTGACCTTTAGAGCCAAACCACCACTTCTAAGACGCTCATTTAGAGCATCTTGGCCTAACGGCAAAGTTTTTCAGATCCGTATACAAGCACCACCCTGAAACTGCACTAATACCTTACTTTCAAGCCCATACTTTTTAAACCCTCCTCGTATTCTAGTCCAATCCTAGCAAATTTTGCACTTCTAGCTCATCCAAATCCTTCAAATTTGCATTTTTCTCTTGACAGATAGCTTGAGCTGGTTTATAATCTGACCACAATTGAATATTTCTTGTCCAGGTGCCCTGCCAGATGTTCTCTGGTGGGGAGAATAGGGAAGTCCAGAGGGACGGACCCGCCGCTGTGCACCGGGGACGAAAGCCACAAGAGGCCACTGTCCTTGACATCTACGATGTCAAGGGTGGGAAGGCGTGGTGATTAGGTTGAGCCGGGAGTCAGAAGACCTGCCTGGATGAGCTTGCCAGTTTTCTTCTATGGTAAAGAAGGGTGAGGCAGGAAGATGTTGATTCCTCAGTTTTCTGATCGGAGAAGGCTGAGGATTTTTATTTATTGCATAGAAAATTATATGAGGATTAAGGTGAGGGAAGATTTTCCTGACATGAAATTCTCTATGACTGAATTAAAAGATAAATTGCGCAGTGCCGTCATAAAGAACCAGGCAGAAGGTTTGCTTCTCTCCGGAGGCCTGGATTCAAGTATCCTGGCAAGCCTTAGGCCCAATATTAAGGCAATGGTAGTCACCTTTGAATCTTATGGAGAAGACCTCAATTATGCAAGATATGTCGCCGATTTTCTTAACATTGAATATTTCCACAAGCTAATCTCCGCTGAAGAAGCTATTGGTTCTATTCCGATAATAATAAAGGCTCTTAAAAGTTTTGACCCGGCCATTCCCAATGATATAACTGTCTACTTTGGCCTGAAGCTTGCTAAAGAGAAAGGACTAAAGACGGTAATGACTGGCGATGGCGCAGATGAGCTCTTTGCTGGATATAGCTTCATGCAGGATATGGACAACTTAGACAATTATATCCGGAGGATTTCCTATCTAATGCACTTTAGTTCTAATGAGCTTGGCAAGTTATTGGGATTAGAGATAAAGCAACCCTATCTGGATGAGGAATTTACTAAATTTTCTCTTAAGATAAAATCGGACCTTAAGTTGAGGAGGGGGACACGTAAGAGTGCTGCCTTTAGGACTGCAAGCGAAGGGAAGATTTGGGGAAAGTGGATTTTACGCAAGGCTTTTGAGGGTGTTTTGCCACACCAAATTATCTGGCAGGATAAGAGGCCATTAGAATTTGGCTCAGGGACTACAAAGTTAAGGGAGATTATTAGCGCAAAGATATCGGATGAAGAGTTTGAAAGAAAAAACAGGCTTTATCCAACAAAGTTTATGAATAAAGAGCACCTCTACTATTACGAGATTTACAAAGAAGAAGTAGGAGATATCCCTGAGCCTGAAAATGATCAGAAAACCTGTCCAGGATGTGGGGCGGGGATGGGTTCCGGGAGTTTTCATTGCAAAGTCTGTGGGCATGTTTTGGAGCATAGTAGAGTATAAACCTACGACGAATTTTCTTGCCGTATAGGAAATTATAAATTTCCCATACGATAGTAAGTTGCGAGGCGATAGCCGAGCTAACTTGGATTGGAGGATGTAGATGGAGAAGGCATTTGTTTCCTGGAGTGGGGGCAAGGAAACATCTCTGGCATGTTATAAGACAATGCAAAATCAAGATATTAAAACTGCCTATCTTCTAAATATGGTATCAGAGGATGGTAAACATTCTCGTTCACACGGAGTTAGCTCAACCCTCTTGAGAGTCCAGGCAGATGCCTTAGACATTCCAATTATCCAAGGGAGGACTACCTGGGGAAGTTATGAAAGAGTGTTTAAAAAAGCAGTTTCAGGGTTAAAAAAGAAGGGCGTTGAGGTTGGCATTTTTGGCGACATAGACCTTCAGGAGCATCGGGATTGGGTAGAGAGGGTATGCAAAGAGGCGGAGATTAAACCACTGTTGCCTTTATGGGGAGAAGACAGGGAGGGATTACTTAAAGAATTTATCCGGACCGGTTTCAAGGCCATTGTAGTAGCTACTAAGGCTAATTTGTTAGGCAAAGAGTGGCTGGGCCGCGAAGTAAATAAGAAATTCATAGAAGACCTAAAAAGATTGGGCAATATTGACCCGGGTAGAGAAGAGCTCTCCAACGGGGCGAGCGGGGTTGATCTCTGTGGGGAGAAAGGTGAATACCATACCTTTGTCTACGATGGTCCCATCTTTAAAAGGCCGGTGAAGTTTGCAGCTGGTAGAAAAATATTTAAAGATAAACATTGGCTTCTGGAGATTATCCCTGAAAGTGAATGAGATTCTAACCTCTCAATGGAGATCTTGGAGTGAAAACTAC
>JAGMAN010000071.1 GCA_023130215.1 bacterium | reverse complement strand
CTTGTGCCCGTAAGGGTAAGAGGATATGTGTTTCAATTCTCATTTTGTCCATTTTCCTCCTTTCAATTCCACAGGCAAGAAGTGAACCCTGCCACTCACAGAGGAGCAAGGGTGAGTCGCCCCGGAGGATTGTCTCCCTGGCTCCTGCCTGCACCGAAACCCTGATTGAACTGGGATTAAAGGATAGGTTGGTGGGAATAACTCCTTTCTCCGATTATCTGAAAGAGGCTAAGGATATTGAAAAGATTGGCTTTTTTACCCAGCCCAGCTTAGAGAAGATAGTCGCCCTGCGACCAGACCTGGTCCTGGCGGCAGATTACATTGGCCAGGAATCCATTTGCAGAACCTTAAAGAGATTGGGGATAAAGGTAGAGGTCTTCAGGCGGGGAGGGGTGAAAAACATGCTTGAGATGGTAGCGGAGGTCGGTGGGCTATGCGATAAGGAGAGAGAATCAAGGAAGCTTATAGGAGCAATGAAAGCAACTATGCATGAGGCGAAGAGAAAAGTTGAGGGCATGGAAAAGCCAAGAGTTTATGTGGAGGTGGGATATAGTCCTCTCTTCACGGCCGGGAAAGGCTCTCATATAGACGACTTAATTGAGATTGCCGGAGGAGAGAATATTGCCAGAGAGATAGATAAACCCTATCCCAGAATCAGCCAGGAGTTCATTATTCAAAAAGACCCCCAGGTCATTATCCTTCCTTATATGGGAAGGGGTTATACTAAGGAAAGTGTGAAAAAAAGAAGTGGCTGGGAGAATATCTCGGCAGTACAAAATAATAGAATTTACGATGATATCGGCACCCAGATAATTACCATTCCCTCTCCCAATCTCATTTTAAAGGGCCTGCCTGAACTGGCAAAGAGAATCCATCCCGGGGTAGAGGATTTTTAATATGGAAAGAAAAGTTGGAAAATGGATGGGGAGATTAATTCTCCTTGCTCTTATCTTAATGGCAGTTTCTCTTCTTGCTTTGAGTCTCGGCCCTGCCCATGTGCCACTTTCTAAAATTTTCCATCCTCAAGGGATAGAAAGCATCATTCTCTTTAAGATTCGTCTTCCCAGGATTATCCTGGGACTGGTGGTGGGTGCGGCCCTGGCCGTAGCCGGGGTCATCTTCCAGGGAATGTTCAGAAACCCCTTAGTTGAGCCCTATACCTTAGGGGTCTCGGGAGGAGCGGCCTTAGGAGTGAGCCTGTCCGTTATTGCTGGCTTCAGAATCATTCCCTTAGCCGGGTTCTTAGGCGCCTTAGGGGCTATATCCCTGGTTTATTTCATTGCCCGGAGGCAGGGTATCTTGAGGATATCTATGCTCCTTTTAACAGGAGTGATGATAAGCTTTATTGCCTCAGCCATTATCCTTCTCATCATGTCTTTAGCCCAGGAACACCAATTACATGGAATACTTTTCTGGATTATGGGGAGCTTAGAGGAGACCAATCCTTCTCTTATAAAGTTGGTCTCACTCATTATCTTAATAGCAATAGCTATCTCTTTCCTCTTCAGCCGGGTCCTGAATGTCTTATCCTTAGGAGAAGAGGAAGCCCTGCATCTTGGGGTAAATATTGAAAGAACGAAGAGAACTTTATTTATTTTAGGTTCTTTAATGGCCGGGGCAGCGGTTTCGGTATCGGGAATTATCGGCTTTGTGGGGTTACTGGTTCCCCACTTCATGCGTCTTCTGGTGGGTCCAGACCACAGGATACTGCTCCCTACATCCTGCTTAGCAGGAGGAATATTTTTAGTCCTGAGCGATACCATAGCCCGGACCATTATCTCTCCCCTGGAACTTCCCGTAGGGGTAATTACCGGGATTCTTGGCGGCTCACTCTTCATCTATTTTCTCACAAAGAGGACACTAAAATTGGGGAAGTGAAATGCTTGAATTAGAGAAAGTAAGTGCTGGGTATGATAGAAAGACCATCCTGAATGATATTAGTTTTACTGTCCAAAAGGGAGGTTTCTTAGGGGTGATTGGGCCTAATGGAAGTGGCAAGACGACCCTCTTAAGAGTGATCAGTAAGATACTGCCGCCCTGGAAGGGTAGAGTGACGCTGGAAGGAAGGGGATTGGATGAGATTAAGTATAGGGAATTGGCAAAGAGGATGGCTGTTGTCCCTCAAAGGATGCCGGAACTCTTCTTTTCTTATTCTGTAAGGGACTTCATCCTCTTAGGTCGCACCCCTTACTCAAGAAGATTCCAGCTATTGGAGGGCGAAGAGGATTTAAGAGTAGTTCGGGAGGTTATGGAGGAGACAGATACCTTAGGATTGGAAGAGGGGAATTTGGAGGATTTAAGCGGAGGAGAGAGGCAGAGGACAATAATTGCCCAGGCTTTAGCCCAGGAGCCTGAGATTCTCCT
>JAGMAN010000070.1 GCA_023130215.1 bacterium | reverse complement strand
TCATTTTCAGGAGGGGAAGGCTTATTACTCCTCCCACTTACATTGGGGCCCTGGAAGGAATCACCCGTAATGTGGTTATCGGTCTATCTAAGAAGCTCGGGATAGAGGTAGCTGAAGAGATCTTTAGTCGGCACGATGTCTATAATGCTGAAGAGTGCTTCCTGACCGGGACGGCCGCCGAGGTGATTCCAGTAGTGAAAGTGGATAAACGCATCATTGGCTCTGGAAGACAGGGAAGAATCACTAAGAGACTCAGCCGGGAATTTCGAAAGTTGACCAGGAGAGAAGGAACGCCGGTATATAAGTAAACGGGGAAAGTTTATGTTATGTGAGGTATGCGGTAAGAGCCAGGCTACTGTTCATTATACTGAGATAATTAATAATGATGCCACCGAGATGCATCTTTGCGAGGACTGCGCCCAGAAGAAGGGAGCCATACTCAAACCACATTTTCCATTAGCCGATCTACTTTCTGGTCTCATCGATTTCAAGCTCCCCTTAACCTTAAAGGAAGAAGGGCGAGGGAAGTGCCCCCAATGCGGCATGACCTACAGCAATTTTAAGAAGATAGGTCGGCTGGGCTGTGGCCAGTGTTATAATACTTTTAAGGAAAGTTTAGCTCCCCTCTTAAAAAGGGTGCATGGAAGCAATGAGCACGTGGGAAAGAGCCCGGCCTTAGCGGGAAAGGCAATGCGGACTACCCAGCAGCTAAGGCAGTTAAAAGAGAAGCTCCAGAGAGCCATTCAGAGAGAGGAGTTTGAGGAGGCAGCCAGGCTACGAGATAGAATAAGGGAGATAGAAAAGAAGAATGAAGCTAAATGATCTTATCTACCAGAGCGGTGAGTGGTTAAAAGGGACCGGTCCAAATTCAGAGATGGTTATGTCCAGCCGGGTGAGGTTAGCTCGAAATTTAGATGGAATGCCATTTGCTCACTGGGCCAGGAGAGACAAGCAACTCGCAGTTATGTCACTTGTCCGCCCGGCCATAGAGAGCACTAAAATTCTGAAGACCTCTCTTTTCATCGACCTCAATGAACTCAATTCCCTTGACCGTCAGTTCTTGTTAGAAAGACACCTCATTAGCCACGAGTTAGCTGAGGGAAAAGGAGTCCGAGCAGTAGTCATCGGCGAAAGGGAGATGGTCAGCATCATGGTCAATGAGGAGGACCACTTGAGGCTTCAGTGCATCCAATCAGGGCTCCAGCTCACGGATGCCTGGCGGCTAATGGATAGAATAGAGAGCGAACTGGATGCTAAACTTAAGTTTGCCTTCTCCCGGAACTGGGGCTATCTCACTGCCTGTCCAACCAATGCGGGCACCGGGATGAGGGCTTCGGTGATGCTTCATCTACCCTCCATGGTTCTCACCAAGCAGATGGCCAGGGTTCTTCAGGCAATCACTAAATTGGGTTTAGTGGCCCGCGGCCTCTACGGGGAGGGAACGGAGCCGTCCGGGAACTACTTCCAGATTTCCAATCAGGTTACCCTGGGTCAATCTGAGGAAGAGATTATTGATAACATCGAGCGGGTAATTAAGCAGATCATCGGTCACGAGGAGAATGCTCGCAAATCTCTACTCAGTAAGGGAAGGAGACAGTTAGAGGACAGGGTCTTCCGTGCCTATGGTATCTTGAAGAACGTTCGTATTATAGATTCCACTGAGACAATAAACCTTCTTTCTGCCCTTCGCCTGGGAGTTGACCTGGGACTGACCAAGGATGTCCGCCGTCAGACTCTCAATGAACTCTTCATCATCACTCAGCCAGCTCATCTTCAGAAAATTCATGGCAAAACCTTGACTCCCGGCCAACGGGATGTGAAGCGAGCTGAGCTGATAAGGGAGAGACTTAAGAAGAGTAAGTAACTTGATTGTATGCGTTAATTTACGGAGGTGAAATAATATGTTTGACAGATTCACGGAGAGAGCCAGGCGTGTGGTCATCTTAGCCCGGCAGGAGGCCGGTAGGCTGAACCATGATTATATTGGCACTGAGCACCTTCTCTTAGGACTGATCAAGATGGGGGAAGGATTAGCAGTGGATATCCTCCAGAGTCTTGGTCTTGACTTAGAAGCAATACGGCTTGAAGTGGAGAAGATGCTGAAAAGCGGCCCTTCCACGCTTACCGTGGGAGATATTCCTTTCACTCCCAGGGCAAAGAAGGTCCTGGAGTTATCTATGGATGAATCTAGAGGCTTAGGACATAACTATATTGGCACTGAACATCTTCTTCTTGGACTGATCAGGGAGAAGGAAGGGGTGGCCGCCAGGGTTCTGGATAATATGGGAGTAGACCTGGACAAGGCCAGAGGGAAGGCCGTGGAACTCTTAGGTGGAGCTATGCCCGGGACAGGAGCGCCTGCGGTAGCGGCCGCAGGCAGGAAAACGAAAACCCCGGCCCTGGATGCCTTTGGTCGGGACCTGACCCAATTAGCTAAAGAGGATAAGCTGGACCCTGTCATTGGTAGAGAGGATGAGATACAGAGAATAACTGAAATACTGAGTAGAAGGACTAAGAATAATCCCGTCCTATTAGGTGAAGCAGGGGTAGGAAAGACAGCCATTGTGGAGGGACTGGCCCAGAGAATAGTAGCGGGAAATGTTCCCGATGTCCTCAGAAACAAGCGAATTATAGCTTTAGACTTAGCCCTTATGGTGGCCGGGACCAAGTATCGGGGGCAATTTGAGGAAAGGATTAAGGCAGTGATGCAGGAGATACGTCGTTCTGAAGATGTAATCGTCCACATTGATGAACTGCATACCTTGGTGGGAGCGGGAGCGGCTGAGGGGGCCATTGATGCTTCCAACATATTGAAGCCAGCTCTTTCCCGCGGGGAGATGCAGTGCATTGGAGCCACTACCTTAAACGAATATAGAAAATATATTGAAAAAGATAGCGCCTTAGAGAGAAGATTCCAGACCATAATGGTTAACCCTCCCACTGCAGAAGAAACCGTAGAAATTCTCAAGGGACTACGGGACAGATATGAGGCTCACCACAGGGCTAAGATTACCGATTCTGCCCTGGTGGCTGCCGCTAAGTTATCCGACCGCTACATTGCCGGGCGCTTCTTACCGGATAAGGCTATTGATGTTATAGATGAAGCTGGAGCGAAGGCACGGCTCTCCATTGCTACCCGGCCTCCTGATATGAAGAAGGTAGAGAAGGAAATAGAGAAATTGAGGGTGGAGAAGGAGGCAGCGGTTAAGTCCCAGGAGTTCGAAAGAGCCGCAGGTCTGCGGGATAAGGAAAAGAAACTCAAGGAGAAATTGGAGGCTACCCACAAGCAGTGGAAGTCAAAAGCAGATAAGAAAGATGCCTTAGTCAATGAGGAGACAATAGCTGAGGTCGTCTCTAAGTGGACGGGAATACCGGTATCTCGATTAGAGGAGGCCGAAGCAGAGAAACTGCTCAGGATGGAAAAGGAACTGCATAAGAGGATAGTGGGACAGGATGAGGCTCTGGTGGCTTTAACCCAGGCGGTGCGCCGCTCCCGTTCCGGCCTCAAGGACCCAAAACGACCGATTGGCTCTTTCATTTTCTTGGGACCAACCGGAGTGGGAAAGACAGAACTGGCCAGGGCCTTAGCTGAGTTCCTCTTCGGGGATGAAGAAGCCATGATCAGGTTAGATATGTCTGAATATATGGAACGGTTCGCCGTTTCCCGTCTGGTGGGTGCTCCTCCCGGCTATGTCGGTTATGAGGAAGGAGGACAACTGACCGAGAAGGTGAGGCGCCGACCCTACTCGGTTGTCCTCTTTGATGAGATAGAGAAGGCCCATCCCGATGTCTTCAACATCCTGCTTCAGGTATTAGAGGATGGAAGGCTCACTGACAGCCTCAACCGAACAGTTGATTTCCGAAACACGGTGCTTATCATGACCTCAAATGTTGGTGCTCCCACATTGCGCAAGACTCTCGGTTTCGGTTCCAGCGATGAGGAGACATCCTATGAGGCCATGAAGGAGAGACTCCTGGGGGACCTTAAGAAGACCTTCCGGCCCGAGTTCCTGAACAGGGTTGATGAGACCATTGTCTTTCGCTCCCTGACTCGAGAAGAACTTAAAGGAATAGTCGATCTCATGCTCAAAGAGGTTAAGGAGCGCCTTGCAGAGAAGAAAGTTGATATAGAGGCTAGTTCCCCGGCCAAGGAGTTTCTAATTGACAAAGGTTACGATCCCACCTTTGGAGCCAGACCACTGCGCCGTGCCATCCAGCGCTACATTGAAAATCCCCTTTCCGAGGAGATGCTCAAGGGAAATCTAAAGGAGGGAATGACTATTAAAGTGGGGGCGAAGAAGGATAAAAAGGAGCTAACCTTTAATTTTAAATAAAGGGGAAAAGATGAAACAAATTAGCAGGGATTTACTCAACCCGTTTAGAAATTTATTTCTAATGGGTCTCGTCTGTCTTATCTTATTGAACTCAGTTGGGGTTGCCCAGGAAGGGGAGAAGATAACTGCCCTTGAGGTAAGCGGCAACGAGAGGGTGAATACCTTAATTATTTTAGGCCAGATAAAGACTAAGGTGGGGGAGGAATATTCTGGACAAGTGATTGGGGAGGATGTGAAGAGACTTTATGATTTAGGCTACTTCTATGACGTCAGAGTAGATGCAGCTCCCTATAAGGAAGGAATAAAGGTGACCTTCATAGTGGAAGAGGAGTTCCTGATCAAAGAGATTAATTTAGATGGCGAGAGGGCTCTCAAAGAGGAAAGCCTGAGAGAAATTATGACGCTTGGCCAGGGAGATGTCTTCAATAAGCGCCTGTTAAAGGAGGATGTAGAAAAGCTCACTTCACTATACCGCGAAAAGGGATATCATTTAGCTCAAGTTAAAGCCGAGGTTAAGAGATTAGGAGAGCAGAGAGAGGTTGAAATCACTCTCCTCATTGAGGAGGGCGAGGCGGTAAGGATTGTGGAAATCGAGATAGAGGGAAACCACTCCTTTCCCGATAAGAGAATAAAGAAGATAATGGTCACTCGGGTGGACAGATTGTTCAGGCGGGGGATATTCAAGGAGGATGTCCTTCAGGATGATTCAGGAAGAATCATCTCCTTTTACCGGGGCCAGGGCTTCCTCAAGGCCGAGATTGTAGGCAGGGAGAGGCGTCTTGATGAAAGCGGAAGGCTGATCTATCTCAGGCTCAAGATTGAGGAAGGGCCCCAATTTAAAGTGGGAAGGATTGGAATAGAGGGAAATGTTCTCTTCACGGCCGAGCAGATAAGGAATGAATTAAAGATGCCGGAAGATAGCATCTACAGCCCGGATGGCCTGAAGAATGAAGTGAGGAGAATAGAGGATTATTACGCCGGGAAAGGTTATATATTTGCCCGGGTAGAGCCGACCACAGATATAAGGGAGGAAGAGAAAAGGGTTGATGTCTTATATAAGATAAGAGAAGGACGATTAGCCTACATTGAGAGGATAGAGGTGGTTGGCAATGTGAAGACACAGGATAAGGTCATCAGGCGGGAGATTATGGTTAAGCCGGGAGATGTCTTTGATGGCCGAAAAATTGACCGCAGCCGGCAGAAGATATATAATTTAGGTTACTTTGAAGAAGTAACTTACTATACTACGCCCGGGACTCGGCCCCATAATAAGAATCTTGTATTTGAGGTAACGGAACGAAAGACAGGTGCTTTCATCTTCGGCTTTGGCTACAGTACAGTTGAGGACTTCATTGGTTTTGTGGAACTAAGTCAGAATAATTTTGATATTAAAAATTCTCCTACCTTCACCGGAGCAGGCCAGAAGGTGAAGATAAGGGCTAAACTGGGAACTGAGAAGACGGAGTATGACCTCAGTTTCACCGAGCCATGGCTGATGGGCCGTCCCCTCTCCTTTGGCTTTGACCTCTATGATACTACCCGGGAGTGGGATGATTATGATGAAGGAAGGGCAGGAGGAAGGTTGAGGTTAGGCTATCCTCTATGGGAGCTTATTCGAGGCTCAGTCGCCTACAAGTATGAGGATGTAGAGATATCTGACGTGGATAAGAGTGCCTCCAGTCGCATCAAGAGGGAAGAGGGAGATTTTTCCACCAGCAGCCTCAAGCTGGGCCTGAACAAAGATACCAGGGATAGTACTCTTGACCCCACCTGTGGCTATGAGAACAGTATCTCGCTTGAGAGGGCCGGAGGCATTTTGGGAGGAGATAGGGATTTCACTAAATATGTTGGGCAGGCCAGCGGGTATTTTAGAACCTTTGAGAGATGGGAGAAGTTGATACTTAACCTCAGGTTGAAGGGAGGATTGGTTGAGGAGTATGGTGATACCGAATACGTTCCCATATACGAACGATTCTATTTAGGAGGAGCCAATACCATAAGAGGATATTCTTATCGGGATGTTGGACCCAAGGACGAGAAGGGCGAACCAATCGGAGGAGAAACCTTTCTCCTGTTCAATGCTGAGTATACTTATCCACTGGTCAGAAACATAAAGGGAGCTGTGTTTTTCGATAGTGGTGGTGTCTGGGAAGATACCGGGCACATCAACTCCAGTGATATCAAGTCAGGGGTGGGGATAGGAGTGAGAATGCTCCTTCCCATTGGTCCCATCCGCTTAGACTATGGCTATGGTATAGATAGACATGCCGGGCGGGTCCATTTCACGGGAGGATGGGCATTTTAAAGGAGGGGAAGATGATTAAGAAGAGAATGGTGGGAGTTATAGTATTCTTAGTATTGAGCCTCGGCCTATCTTATCGGGCAGAGGCAGGGGAGAGTTTGAAGATTGGCTATGTAGATGTAGGCGCAGTTATAGATAGATATGCTAAGACACATGAGTTAGAGAAAGCTCTGGAGAAAGACAAACAGGATAAGCAAAAAGAGATAGAGGAGATGGCTAAGGAGATAGACAAACTGGAGGAGCAGTTAAAAACAAAGGCCCCTGGCTTAAAGGAGGAGAAGAAGAAACGAAGGGCTGAGATTATTAAGGAGAAGAAGGACAAGCAGCGGAGGCTCTTCCGGGAATACGACCTGGAGATAAAGAGCAAGGTTTATGCGGAGCAGAGAGAATTAATTAAGGAAATTCAAAAGGCCGTCCGCTCCTATGGCAAAGGAAAAGGTTATACCCTCATCCTTGATGGCAGAACAGTTCTCTACGGGCTGGAGTCGCTGGATTTAACAGGCGAGATCGTAAAGATACTCAATACAGCCGAAGGCAAATGAAAGAAAGGCAAAGGACAATTAAATCTGCTGTTCGCTACTCCGGGGTTGGACTCCATACCGGCACCAGGAGCACTATCACCTTCAAACCCGCTCCTGTCGGTAGCGGAGTGAAGTTCATTCGAGTTGACCTCCCTAAGAAGCCTGAGATAAAGGTAGACATCTCCCTGGCCAGGGAAGCACCTCGGCGAACCACTCTGGGAGATGGCCAGGTTGAAGTGCATACGGTGGAGCATATCCTGGCGGCTTTAACTGGTTTGGGATTAGATAACCTCCTCATCGAAGTGGATGCCAATGAGGTGCCGGAGATAGATGGTAGTTCGCGGCCATTCACTGAGATGCTAAGGCGCGCAGGGATAGTTGAACAGGGGGAGGAGAAGAGGTATGGTCGGCTAAATGAACCAATCTGGATTTCAGAGAAGAGTGCGTCCATTGCTGCCTTCCCCTCCAATGAGCTGAGGATCTCATTCACTATTGATTACGACCATCCCCTCCTCAGGACCCAATATGCCTCCTTCCAGATAAGGGACCAAATCTTTGAGAAGGAGATTGCCCCGGCCAGAACCTTCTGCCTGGAGCGGGAGGCCAAGGCTCTGCAGGCCCAGGGACTGGGTAAGGGAGCCACCTTTGAGAATACAGTAGTAATAGGGGATAGCGGAATTGTCAAAGGGAAGCTAAGATTTGAGGATGAGTTCGTCCGCCATAAGATCTTAGATTTAATGGGTGACCTATTTCTCCTGGGATGCCCACTTAAGGCTGAGATCGTAGCCATCAAATCCGGCCACGACCTGAACATCAAATTAGTCCAAAAGATTAAGGAGGCTATGAAAACCACCGGGCTCTCTGACCAGATCTTAGATATCAATGACATTCAGAAGATTCTCCCTCACCGCTATCCGTTCCTCTTGGTTGACAGGATTGTGGAGATAGAAGAGGGCAGAAGAATTGTCGGAATCAAGAATGTGACTTTCAACGAACCTTTTTTCCCGGGGCACTTCCCGCAGAGGCCAATCATGCCCGGGGTCCTAATCATCGAAGCTATGGCCCAGACGGCTGGAGTGCTTATGCTGAAGAGGGAAGGCAACTTAGGTAAATTAGCTTACCTTGCCGCCATTGACAAAGTTAAGTTACGCAGACCAGTCGTTCCTGGCGATCAGTTGAGACTGGAGGTAGAGGTTCGTAAACTCCATCAGAAGACGGGCAAAGTTCAAACTAAGGCCTTTGTGGAAGGCAAGGTAGTAGCTGAGGCGGAAATGGTCTTTTCTTTGGTAGAAGCCTGATGATTCATCCTACTGCTATCATTCATCCCAAAGCAAAGCTTGCTGAAGATGTGGAGGTAGGTCCATATAGCTCCATTGGTGAGAATGTGACCATTGGCCGGGGCACGCAAATCGCAGGGCAGGTTTTCATTAATGGCTGGACCAGAATTGGGGAAAATAACAGAATCTTCCCTGGAGCGGTAATTGGCACTGAACCACAGGACCTCAAATTTAAGGAAGAGAAGTCCTTTGTAGAAATAGGTGATAACAATACCATCCGGGAATACGTTACTATCAACCGGGGGACAGCCGGTGGTGGAGAGAGAACCACCATTGCAAATAATTGCCTCCTGATGGCTTACACTCATATCGCCCATGATTGCCATATCGGCAGCTCAGTGGTCATGTCAAATTTAACTACCTCAGGAGGACACGTAACCATTGGAGATGAAGTCTGGATAGGGGGACTGGTTGGCATTCATCACTTCGTGAGCATTGGAAGACTGGCCTTTTTAGGAGGTTACTCAAAGATAGTCAAGGATATTCCCCCTTTTATGTTAGCCGATGGACAGCCAGCCGAGGTGCGGGGCCTGAACATAGTTGGTCTGAGAAGGTCGGGGTTTTCCCGCGAGAAGATATCTGTTTTAAAGAAAGCTCATCAGATCCTTTACCGTTCCCATCTTAATACCTCTCAAGCCATAGCTAAGATAGAGGAGGAGATGGAACCGATAGAGGAAGTGAAGCACCTGATTGAATTTATTAAGCGCAGCAGCAAGGGCCGAAAAGGAAGAGCCGCAGAAGCATAGGCGGCGGAGGAGAAATGGAGAAACTTGGACTAATTGCTGGAAGTGGTCGCCTCCCTCTCATCCTCATCCGGGAAGCCAAGCAGGAGGTAGATATTGCTACCGTAGCCCTTTCTGGATATACTTCACCTGAGGTGGAAAGCTTATCCCATAAGACTCTCTGGGTGAAGATAGTGGAGTTTGACCGAGCGGTAAAGTTCCTTTTATCTGAGGGAGCCAGGCAAGCAGTAATGATTGGAAAGATTCCTCAGTCAGTGCTACTTAACCAGGCTGGGTTTAATGAGAGGATATCTTCGCTTCTCAGAAAACTTGGAAGCAAACAGACCGAGTCCATCCTGAGAGCCCTGGCCGATGAACTAAAGAAGGAAGGAATTGAGCTCATTGATGGGCGGAAATATCTCTCTTCATATTTAGCAGGTTGTGGAGTGCTAAGTAAACGCCAGCCAACTGAAGGTGAACTTAAGGATATTGAATTTGGAAAAAGGATAGTCAAAGAGATCGGCCGTTTAGATATTGGACAGACAGTGGTAATCAAAAATGGGATCATCCTGGCCGTAGAGGCTATAGAGGGAACCGATAGTGCTATAAGGAGGGGAGCAAACTTAGGAGGGGATGGAGCAACCGTGGTAAAGATGAGTAAGCCACAACAGGATATGCGCTTTGACATTCCAGTGGTTGGTAGAGGAACCCTGCAACTTTTAAGAGAAGTCAAGGCTTCGGTCCTGGCCGTTGAGGCAGAAAGGACAGTTATTCTGGATAGAGAGGAGCTAATCCAGATAGCTGATGAGGCGGGAATCTGTGTAGTGGCTTTATGAAAAAGATTAAGGTTGGAGTGGTAGGAGTAGGCCATTTAGGGAAGGAGCATGCTCGCATCTATTCCCGGCTTCCCCAGACTCAGCTCATGGGAGTAGCAGATATTGACCGTCGAAGGTGCAAGCAGATTGCCAGTAGATATAACACTGATGGCCACATAGACTATAAGGACCTATTCGGAAAAGTATCTGCCGTGAGCATTGCTGTCCCCACTCATCTCCACTGCCAGGTAGCCAGAGATTTCCTCAGGCAAGGAATCCACCTCCTCTTAGAGAAACCGATTACTCAAACGGTAGAGGAGGCAGAGAAGTTAATTCGGTTGTCCAGCCAGAGAAATTTAGTTCTGCAGATTGGTCACATAGAAAGGTATAATGCCGCTGTCAGACAATTGGAGACCTTGGTCAAAGCTCCTCGTTTCATTGAATCTCATCGCTTAGCCCCTTACCAGCCACGGGGCACTGAAGTAGGGGTGGTCCTGGACCTGATGGTCCACGACCTTGACCTCATCCTTCATTTGGTAAAATCTGCTATCAGGCGCATTGAAGCTCTGGGAATAGCAGTGCTTTCTAAATATGAGGATATTGCCAATGCCCGCCTCCTCTTTGAGAATGGGTGTGTAGCCCATGTAAGTGCCAGCCGTCTCTCCCAGGAGAGAATGAGGAAGATAAGAATTTTTCAAAGGGATAGTTATATATCCCTGGACTGCTTAACTCAGGAAGTGGACCTGTGTCGAAAAAGGGGTAAAGCCATTATCAGAGAAAGGATTTCCCCTGATAAAACTGAGCCACTCCGCTCAGAGATTGAGGATTTCATTGGCTGTGTAGTTAGCCGGCGAAGACCCTCAGTATCAGGGGAGGAAGGGAAGAGGGTCTTAGAAGTAGCCCTTGAGATTGAGAAGCAAATCCAAAAATGTCAAGGAAATTAATGATAATTGCCGGTGAAGCCTCCGGTGACCTGCACGGGGCTAACTTAGTGAAGGCTCTCAAGAGCCTTTCTCCTGACCTTGAAATTATGGGCATGGGCGGCAAAAGAATGGCTGAGGCCGGAGTTAATATTCTCTTCGATATTAGTGAGATAGCCATCGTCGGTTTCGGTGAAGTGTTAAGGCATATTAGAAGGTTGTCAGGAACTTTCCATAAAATTTACCGGGCAGTGGAGGAGGAGGGACCGGATGGTCTTATCCTCATTGACTACCCTGGTTTCAACTTACGCCTGGCTGAGCGGGTTAAGAAGAAGGGAATACCAATCATCTACTACATCAGCCCTCAGGTCTGGGCCTGGGGAAGAAGCCGGGTTAAGAAAATAGCTAAGTTAGTCAATAAGATGATTGTCATCCTTCCCTTTGAAAGAGAGATATACCAGGATGAGGGTCCGCCGGTAGAGTTTGTCGGTCATCCTCTTTTGGATGTCATAGACCCTATAGGGAAAAAGGAGGAGATAGCTTCTCGCTTTAATATTCCCCCGGACAGACCAGTGGTCGGGCTCCTTCCCGGAAGCAGAAGGCAGGAGATAAAAAGGTTGTTACCGATTATGTTAAAGGCAGCTAAGTTGATGAGGTCGAGAAGTCCTGAGCTGGAGTTTGTTCTCCCCTGCGCCTCTACTATCTCTCATGAAGAGATTAATGACCTATTAAATCCCAGCCTGGGAATAAGGTTGGTTCATGATAAAACTTATCAAGTGATGAGTTCAGCTCAGCTCCTCCTGGTTGCCTCGGGCACGGCTACTCTGGAGGCCGCCTGCCTGGAAACTCCCATGGTAGTTATCTACAAAGTTTCCTTCCTCAGTTGGCTTCTGGCTAAACTCTTGATAAGAGTTCCTGACATTGGACTGGTCAATGTAGTAGCCGGCAGAAGGGTAGTTCCTGAATTCCTGCAATTCGGAGCCAGACCAGGCAGAATAGCTTCAGCCTGTTTGGATTTATTGGAGAACAAAAATAAACGAGAATCCATGCAGAAAGATTTAGAGGAAGTAAAAGACAAGCTCGGCCAGCCAGGTGCTAGTCTCAGAGCGGCCCGCCTGGTGCTGGAGACAGTTGGCGAGAAGATAAATTAGCTACTGAAGAGACCAAAAAGGAAGCTTCTATACAATGAACAAGGGCAAAAACATCTACCTGGTGCAGGAGTTCCTTGGCCACGCTGATGTCTCTACCACCATGATCTATACTCATGTGACCAAAGACCAGATAGCCCGGGCAGCCGAATCGCTGGCCGGATGAACTTCGCCTTTTAGGACAAAGGCGAAGCTTGGAGGGAGAAATGAGCCTCAAAACCCTTGTTTTTAGGCAAATTTTATAGTAAAAAGCGAAGTTGAAGCCCAAATAAAGGTGGAGAAGCTATAGAGATTTATGGAAAGGTGAAGATGAACATTAAGAAAGTCATAGCGAGGAAATGTCTGTTTTTATTAGGCATTACCTTAATTTTATTATTATCATTTATTCTTGTAAAATTTTGGAAGCAAGATACCCTATTTAAGAAGTATTACAAAAGTGGTGAACTGTTATTTGAAACGACTTACAGGGATGGCAAGCAGGACGGGGTATTTAAGAGGTATTACAAAAGTGGCCAGCTGCTATTTGAAGCGATTTATAAAGATGACAAGTTAGAGGGTATAGCAAAGAAATATTACGAAAATGGACAGTTGCAGGAAGAACGGACTTACAAAAATGACAAGAGAAATGGGCTAACCAAGGGGTATTACGAAAATGGACAGTTGCATTACGAAGGGATTCTCAAGGATGGTAAGCCAGAGGGGCCATATAAGATATATTACGAAAATGGACAGTTGCAGGAAGAAGCGACTTACAAGAATGACAAGTTAGAGGGTATAGCAAAGAAATATTACGAAAATGGACAGTTGCAAGTCAAAGCAATTGTCAAGGACGGCAAAGCAGAGGGTATAACAAAGAAGTATTACGAAAATGGACAGTTACAAGAAGAATGGACTTTCAAGAACGGTAAGCCAGAAGGAAGAGCTAAGATATATAGTGAGAATGGGGCAATTGGATATATTGACTTTTATAAAAATGGTGAAAAGATAAATTGAAAGTCCTATCATGTAGAGGGCAAGTGAAGTATTCCGTAATGGAATTTTAGTAAATAACTATGAAAGGAGGTGACTTTTTCAGCAATAAGATTACTCGGGAAACACGGGCAAAGGAATTGGGTTTTGTGGAGTTTAACGTTTTAATAATGCGAACGGTTGAAAGGGGAGAACTATGAAACTACACATAGTAGTGAAAAATGTTATATGTTTAATATTGATAGTGTCAATTACAGGCTGTGCAGCTATGTTTCACGGTAGTACTCAGATGGTAAGCATAAGAAGCAATGTAGATGACGCCAAATTGTACGTAAACGAAGCTTATATAGGCACAGGTAATGGTGTAACAACATTTAGAAAGAATAAAAATTATACGATTGTAGCGAGAAAAGAAGGCTATGCTGATGGTGTTGCTATTCCAACAAAATCATTCGATGCGACCACTTTGTTAGGAGTTCTTCTTGATTTTGGTATAATTTCAATCTTAGTTGTTGATGGTATCTGCACAGGTGCTTGGCAGCAATTTGATCAAACAAGCTATGTAGTTGATCCTCAAGAAAAATAGGGGCCAGAATAGTGGGGTTAGATTCTGGCAGGTTGACCGAGTGGGGGTCTATGTCATTAAAACTCTCATGGATGAGGTCAGTTACGAACATAAGCCACGGGTGGGAAATATCCTAAAGATGGTTAAGTGTCTCCCGAGAAGTAAACAATCGCCGCCTTGAAAGTACCCTAATTCTTCACTTTCAAAGTTACAATTCATAGGCCACTAACATATCGCCAGTTCTTGTAAATTCTCTACATCTAGCCCTAAAACCTGCCCAAAACCTCCAAAAATTTGTTTTTCACGACACCCCTCCGTCCCTTCCAAACAAATTCACTTTCCAAATCCAAATTCATTTTTTCTGTTGTAACTTAATGATAATG
>JAGMAN010000007.1 GCA_023130215.1 bacterium | reverse complement strand
GTGGCTGGTTTAGAGAAGGTCCGTGTTTTGAATATAAATGAGCTGGCCAATGCTCTCAAACCGGTGGTTCTTCCCGGAGAGACAATGAAAGTGAGGGTTGTTAAGGAGGGAAAAGAATCTGGACAGGGAGTAGCTTATTTAGATGATGGGACGATGGTGGTCATCGATGGTGGCAAGGATTATGTAGGACGGTCGATCGATGCAGTAGTGACCAGCGTCCTTCAGACAACGGCTGGAAGGATGATTTTTACTCGGCCCTCTGTGGAAGGGAATGAACAAACCCGAGAGTCATACCGCACCGGCAAGAGAAGCGCTCATCAATTCTATTGAAAGTAGAATGGCTACGAATCAGATAGCAGTTAGGACACAGAGTTTAGGCGAGAAAAAGGTGCAGATCATCGATCTCAGCGGTGTGCTTGATATTCACACCACCCGGCACTTTGAGAAGACTTTAAATTCTCTCATCGCTCAGGAGAGTTGCTGGATCATCGTCAACTTTAAGCACTGCGACTACATTAGCTCGGCTGGTTTGGGAACGCTGGTGGGGGCAGCCAGAGAACTTCGCCGTCGTCAGGGGGATCTGCGCCTGGAGCACCTGTCTGATAAGATAGAGAGGATCGTAAAGCTGCTTGGATTCGATAGAGTCTTGAAGATCTACAAAAGCGAAAAAGAAGCATTGCTTTCTTTTAAATAGGGGATGGAAAGTCGGGCTACTACTCTTCACCTCTTGAATGTTTCCCGGGCCGCTGCCCTTCTTTCCGGTCGGGGTCATGTTTGACCTGGATATGGCTCAAGGAACCCTTTACATTGTGAGCACTCCCATTGGAAATTTGGAGGATGTTACTCTTCGGGCACTTAGAACCTTAAAAGAAGTAGACCTGATTGCCGCTGAAGATACCAGGCGCACAAGGAAACTCCTCAGCCATTATCAGATTCACACTCCCATGGTGAGTTATTATACCTACAACCGGCTGTGGAGGGAGAAATACCTGCTCAGAGAGTTACGAGGAGGAAAGAATGTATCTCTTGTCTCCGAGGCTGGCACTCCGGGCATCTCCGACCCCGGTTACTCTCTTATTCAAGCGGCTATTGAAAAAGGAATTAATTTAGTTCCCATTCCTGGCCCAAGCGCTCTTATCAGTGCCCTGAGCATCTCTGGATTGCCAGCTCACAACTTCCTCTTCCTGGGTTTTCTTTCTTCCAAGAGTGGTAGAAGGCGAAGACAATTGAAAGGTGTAAAAGGAGAGCCAATGACAATAGTTCTCTATGAGTCTCCCCACAGATTGTTGAGCACCTTAAAAGATATCTTAGAAGTGTTAGGAGATAGACTAACAGTCATCACCCGGGAACTGACCAAGAAGTATGAAGAAGTAGCCCGAGGGAAGGTCAGCCAGCTTCTGGATAAGTTCGCCAGGGCGAAACCAAGGGGAGAATTCGTCCTTATCGTGGAAGGAAAATTATAAGGTCAGGAAATGGGAAGAAAAATATTAAAATCGTTCTTATTTTTTTTGCTTTTCATGGGAGCAACTTTTTTCCTTGCCTATAGATTTGCTCTTCCCGTCTTAATAGAGAAAAGACTGGAGAAGAGATTGAAAAGGGAAGTCAGCTTGGGACGGGTCAGCCTCCATCTCCTCCAGGGTATAGAGCTTTACGACCTGGTCATCTATGATCGCACGGGAGGGGAGAGATTCCTCCATGCCAGGAAGTTGTGCATTGACTATCACTTCGACCAGGTCATTAAGAATCTCAAAGAGAGGGGAAAAGATTTTAGGGGATGGGAGGTCACCCTGAAGGCGACCTCGCCGGAAATGATCTTGCGTGGATTCAGGTTAAAGGGCGTCTACCTTGCTATTCAGTTAGAGAATTATCAACTTACCCTGAAGGAGCTGCGGGCAAATCTTTGCCAGGGAAATTTGAAAGGCTCCTTTGATTTGGATCTTGTCTCTTCAGAGTATGTATTCCAGGGAGATATCTCCCAGTTTGATCTGAAGACTATGGTGGAAGAGCTAAGCTTTTCTAAGAAGGAAGTGCAGGGAATTTTGGAAGCAAAGCTTAGCCTGAAAGGGAATGGAGCAGGCTTAAACAATTTAAGCGGACATGGACACTGCATCATCAGGGAGGGGAAGCTATGGGAATTTCCTTTCCTGGGAGGACTGGTGGTTTTTCTCCGTATTCCTTATCTGGAGAAAGTCGCTTTCCGGGAAGGAAAAGCAAATTTCACTATTTTGGATGGTATTGTAATGACCAGGAACCTCACCTTAATAAGTGATCAGGTCAAGCTATTAGTCAAAGGGAGAATCGATTTTCAAGGGAAAATTAAGGATCATATTATGGTTGAGATCTCCTTTTCCAAAGGTTTTCTCGATGATATTCCATTGATAGGGGAGATTCTCTCCTTTGTCATCGATGAAGCTGGTAAGTTTATTGCTCAAGTTGAAGTGACTGGTTCGGTAAAGGAACCTAAATACCGGCTGGTTCCCTTGGCAGGAGGGATAAGGGACCTTTTGGGAATATTTGGCGTATATGAATCTGATTAAAAGATTAACGCCTATCATTGTCCTCATTATGCTAATTGTTGGGTAAAATTGCGGCTATAATGAAAAAAGAAAATTCAAAGATAAATATTCCTGCTGAAGACTATAAAAATCCAAAAACAATTAAAGAGAATTTTGAGAATTTAGTTAAAGAAAAAGCAAGGATTGAAAAAAATCTTGAGTTGGTGGCTAATATTGGAAAAATTATTACTTCTACCTTGAATATATCCCAAATACTGAAAGGAATTGAAGAGCAAATAGTAGCCAGGTTTGGTTATGATGGTTCTACTACTTCTATAGTCAACAAGAGAAATAATACCCTGGAATGCATCTCAAAAACAGACACCACTCTTACGGAAAAAGAAGTAAATGAAGCGAAAGAGAGATACAAAATAGACCTGAGAAATGGAAAGGGTGTTGGAAGAGAATGTGTTTTGACAGGCAAAACCATAATAGTTGATAATGCCGATAGTGACATTAGGACAAACAAGAAGGTGTTAACAAAAGGTATAAAAAAATATGTTACCATCCCCATAAAGTTTGGCGATGAAATAGTGGGAACTTTTTCTGTCCATTATAAAACCATGAAGAAAAAATTTGATCCTAAAAACATAGATTTACTTGAAATTATTGCAAATTTTATTGGAAACGCTATACATAATGCCTATGAATACAGGGAAACAGAGAAAAAAGCAATAAAAAGTGAAGAAGAAGCGGTTACAGATGAATTAACAGGGCTTTATAATTATAGGGGATTCCGTCGCTATCTAGATGAGATAGTAGAACATGTGTTTAATAAAGATAGAGACACCGTCTCTCTGATTATCACTGATATAGACTTTTTCAAGCAGTATAATGATGCTTATGGTCACCCAAAGGGAAATGAACTTTTAAAACAATTAGCTCAAATTTTTAGAGAAAACAGCAGAGAGAATATCAGACCAGATAAAAAAAGGAAGTATAACAAAGATATAATATCACGATATGGAGGAGAAGAATTTGCCATTATTCTCCCTTATACCAGAAGAGATGATGCATTAAAATTAGCCGATAGACTGAGGAAACTTGTAAAAGAAGCAGAATTTGAGGGAGAGGAAGTCTTACCTTTGAAGGATCTTACTATCAGTATGGGTATTGCTGAATTGCCATATGATGCTCAAGATACCAGAGGACTTATTTTAAGGGCAGACCAAGCACTATATAACTCAAAAAGGTTAGGAAGAAATAGGATTAGTATTTACGAAGAAAAAGTTCGGTCCTTATAAAAATACTTAAACTACCACTCCCCTAATCTCCATTTAGGATGAATTTAGGATTGACAGGAATCCTGAATCGTGTTAAAAGAATAATGGCTTACGCATTCTGTCAACCCAATGAGGGATGAGTTAATCTCCGTAAGTCCCTGAAAACAAAGCCTGCGCCCGTAGCTCAGTTAGGACAGAGCAGCGGTTTCCTAAACCGCGGGCCGCGTGTTCGAGTCACGCCGGGCGCATCAGAAAACAGAAGAACATGAAAAAATTACTCTTTTTCCTTCTTCGGTCGGGAGTGAGCGCTGGCATTCTCTACTTCATTTTCACCCGAGGAGATTTGAATTTCCGGGGAATCCTTGAGGCCATTGCCCAAATTCATCGCCCCTTTCTTTACTCAGCTATCTTCAGCTATGGAGTGGTCATCCTCCTCGGCTGTCTTCGCTGGAGGGTACTGCTTGAGGCTCACAACATTAAGTTGGGATTTCTGAGGATTGTCAAACTTTTCTTCATTGGATTCTTCTTTAATAGTTTTCTTCCTTCTTTAACCGGAGGGGATGTAGTTAAAGCTTACTATACTTCTAAGGAAACCAAGAAAAGGGCAGAGGCAGTAATGACCATCATCGTTGATCGGGGAACTGGACTTTTAGCTTTACTCTTCTTAGGGGCTGTGGCTGGAGTTCTAAATCTCCGCCGCCCTGGTATGCTGGCACCGTCCTTAACCATTTTAGCCGTATTCATCCTCTTTACGTTTTTTATTCTTCTCGCCTTCAACAGGAAAATTTTGGCTAAGGTTTCCCTGGCCAGCACCAACCCCGAGAGGTCCCGGGCAAGGGAGGCAGTAGGAAAACTTTACCGTGCCTTCTATTTCTATAAGTCCTGTCCCTGGGCTTTAGGTTGGGCTATCGGCCTCTCTCTCCTTCTTCAATCCTTGATGATGCTCATCAACTACCAGGTTGCCTTAGGGCTGGGAGTAGAAGGAGTAAGCCTGGGCTACTTCTTTCTCTTTGTCCCTATAGCTGGAATCATCAGTGCTGTTCCCATCTCCATAGCTGGATGGGGAGTGGGAGAAGCCGCTTATAAGAAGTGCTTCAGTTACATAGGCCTGGCCGGGGAACTTTCTGTTTCTATCTCCTTCCTCCTTCGCCTTATCTTCCTTGGCTGGAGCCTGATTGGACTTCCCCTGTACTTATTGCACCGAGGAGGCGATAGAGAAAGATGAACTGGCAGGATTACAAGGGAGCTATCCATGTCCACTCCAGCTATTCCGATGGGAGTGGGAGCTTGAGAGGAATAGTTAAGGCGGCCAATAAGGCTGGGCTGGACTATTGTATTATCACTGACCATCATACTCTGCGTCATAAAGAAGAGGGGGCGGAGAGATGGCATAATGGAACTTTGACCTTAGT
>JAGMAN010000069.1 GCA_023130215.1 bacterium | reverse complement strand
CTGGAGGCATCAAGTCCCTGGATTCCTTTCAGCTCCTCTATAGTCTTATCAGAGTCTGCCATTTCAAGGTCAATCTTATTCACCACGGGAATAATTATCAGCTTGTGCTGGACAGCCATATAGACATTGGCGATAGTCTGCGCCTGAACGCCCTGCGATGCGTCCACTACCAGCACTGCTCCCTCGCAGGCCGCTAAGCTCCTGGATACCTCATAGCTGAAATCCACATGTCCGGGAGTATCTATAAGATTTAATATGTACCGGTTCCCATCTCCGGCAGAATAATTTATCCTTACCGCCTTCGCCTTTATGGTAATACCCTTCTCCCGTTCAAGGTCCATATCATCGAGCACCTGATCGCGAAACTCCCTCTTCTCAATGGTGTGGGTATATTCAAGAATCCGATCGGCCAGGGTGCTCTTCCCGTGGTCAATATGAGCAATAATACAGAAATTTCTTATATTGTTGAGATGCATCATTATTCTTACGCTCCGAAGAGATTCCCGTGATCGGTGATAGCCAGGGCAGGCATCTTGTATTCCACTGCTTTGCCGATAAGCTACGGAATACGACAGGCTCCGTCAAGAAGATTATACTCAGTATGGTTGTGAAGATGGACAAAGGGAGAATGAATCATTTCCCCATTCCCACTTTCTGTTCAGCCTGAAATATCTTTCCTTCCGTCCTAATGGCCGGGGCAATGATAATCTCGGTAAGCTGCATCTCGCGGATGTTTCGAGCACCTAAGTTACCCATGGAAGTTCGCAGAGCTCCCATCAGGTTCTGTGAAACATCGTCTAATTTAGCTGGACCGAAAAGGATCTCTTTAAGAGTTCCGGTAGTTCCCACACGTATCCTTGTTCCCCGGGGAAGATTTACGTCAGGAGTGGCCATTCCCCAGTGATAGCCTTTCCCAGGAGCCTCTTTAGCCCTGGCTAAGGCTGAGCCAATCATCACCGCATCCGCCCCACAGGCAAAGGCCTTGCAGATGTCGCCACTGTAAACCATCCCCCCATCGGTAATAATGGGCACATACTTTCCGCTCTGTTTATAATGAAAGTCGCGCGCGGCCGCTGTATCGCAGGTGGCGGTCACCTGAGGAACCCCTATCCCCAATACTGCTCTGGTTGTGCAGGCCGCCCCCGGTCCAATGCCCACCAGGAGAGCATCTATCCCGGTGGCCATCAACTCCAAGGCTGTATCATAACCCACTGTATTACCGACGACCACTGGAATCGTCATCTGCTTACAGAACTTGGCAAAATCCAGGGTCTTATACTGAGAGGAGATATGCTGGACCGTAGTTACTGTGGACTGGATAACAAATATATCTGCTCCTGCCTCCTCAGCAATCTTCCCAAAACGTTCTGCCCGCTGGGGGATGCTGGATACCACCGCCCAGCCACCGGCTTTCTTAATCTCCTCTATGCGGGATGAGATAAGCTCCTCCTTTATTGGCTCTCTGTAAATGCTTTGAACTAACTCAGTGGCCTCTTGAGGAGCAGCAGTTACTATCCTCTCAATAACCTCCTCTGGATGAGGGTAACGAGTCTGAACCCCCTCTAAGTTCAGGACAGCTAATCCCCCTAAACGGCTCATCTCAATAGCAAATTTTGGGCCTACTACCCCATCCATGGCTGAGGCCACGATGGGAACCTTTAACTTAAATTCTCCTAACTGCCAGCCGGTATCCACCTCCTCTGGATTAACCGTTGCCGAACCGGGAACTAAAGCAATCTCATCGAACCCATAACAGCGTCTGGCCTTGCGCCCCCTTCCAATCCACATTCCCATGATTAATTCCCTCCAAGAAACAATTCAAATTTTAAAATACTAATTTTGCATTGATAATTTTGAGATTATCATATCATCTGAGTGCTATC
>JAGMAN010000068.1 GCA_023130215.1 bacterium | reverse complement strand
CACGATGTCTCTTCCCATTTCCAAAAAGTTTTGATATTGTCTTGACATGTTGCTCCAGGAAGAATATAATGTAAACAGATTTCATTTATAAACAATGTAAACCGATTTGGTTTACAAGAGGGACCATCATGCCCAGCCCATTTACACCCTATCTTGGTACAGCACCTAAAGCCTTTGTTGGCAGAGAGAAAGAAATTTCTGCCTTCAAAGCCTTCTTAAAAGATGCCAAAGATAACAAACCTTCCTCAATCCTCTTGATAGGCCAAAGAGGAATAGGAAAGACAGTCTTACTTAAATACTTCTCAGGCATTGCTAGACAGAGCAATTTCTGCCCTGTCTACTTAGCTCTCGATGAATCCTCAGCCACCCCTCCTACAGTAGCAAGGAGAATCTTTGGCCGCATCAAGGCTGTTTTAGAAGATGAGGTTATTACTCTGAAAGCTAAGAGATTTCTCAAAAGAATAGAGCCTAAACTTTCTGTTAAGCTTCAAGATATGGAATTGCAGATAGCTTCCTCCTTAAGGTCAGAAGAGATTAATGAAAATAATTTTGTTATCTCCTTGGGCAGACTCTTAAGTAACCGCCAAGTTTGTATCTTCACTGATGAGACTCAAAGTGTTCTAGGTAATGGAGTAGCTCGATTTATGGTCAACACCCTCTATTCAGAACTTCCGGAATATGCCTCAAATTGGGTCTTTGTCCTGGCCGGAATACCAGTTTTAGAAGAGAAAATACTCAAAGCCACCCCTGCCGACAGAGCATTCCAGAAGATGGAATTGTCGGGATTAAATACACATGAAGTGACGACCATCCTTCAGAGTACAGTTAAGGGAACTAATGTCCGCTTTCAAAAAGAGGCCTGTGAACTCATTACTCAAGACACGCAAGGTATGCCTTATTACATTCAGTTCTTTGGAGATAAACTTTTTGACCTTATAAGAACAGCTGCCGTTACCAAAGATTTCTATATCAAAAACAGGAACTCTGTTTTAAAAGAATTAGGAGAGAAAGTTTTTGCTGCCCGAATTAAAGATTTAGAAAAAAGAGGTCTCTATGCTGATGTTTTGCTCCAATTTGCTTTCTTAGATTGCCAGGAAGGTGTTAGTGCCAATGAGATATCAACCAAAATATCCAGCTACCCAGGCCCTTATATCAAAGAATTAGAAGCAAAAGGGATGATTGTTAGAATCGCTCGGGGCAAGTACCGCATTACTGATGAGTTATTTAAAAACTGGCTTTGTAAAAAATACAAACCAAGGCACTAAATGAAAAAGTACGCAAAAAGAGCTAATTTAGAGGCTTCCCCACACACTTTAAGACATACCCATATAGTCCATGCCCTCTTAGACCGCATCCCCATTGCAGCAGTACAAAAACAAATGGGGCATAAAAGACTGGCTACCACCCAGATTTACTCTAATCTGGCACCAGAGCAAGTCAGAGAAGCATATGAGAAAAGATAGGAGTCTTAAAAAACTGGGCAGAAATACTCGATGTGATTTATGCGGAGCCTACGTATAGCATTAGTCCATTATGATATGATGATGAAGGATAGCTCTAAGAACCCCTAAAAAATTAGTGCTGATAAATATGTTTAAGAGAATCTTGTTGAACCTCTTAATTTCAGTCTTTGGGGTGTTAAGCATCTCTTTTTTATGGTTTCCTTCTTTAGCCTATGGAGACGACATTTATTGGAAAAGCGGCAACGTGTGGAAGAATGTCAAAGTCTTGGAATATAAGGATGGGAAAATAAAGGTAAAGAGGGCTGAAGACACGCAGTGGTGGAAGGCTTTTGACAGGATTGTATTTAAAGAGATTGAGGGAAAGGAAATCGTCTCAGAGAGCGCGGCTACTTTGGAGGGGAAGAGCGTTGACCTGAGCAAAAAAGAGCAAGAAATTGAGGGAAGGGAAACGCAACCTGCAACTCAGCCTGCTGTGCAGCAAATCCCGGGGCAGAAAAAGGCTTCTGGCACAGCCCAGGTGGAGAAAAAGGAAGAAACTGTATATGTAACAAATACGGGGAAGAAATACCATAGAGGTAATTGCCGACATCTGCTGAAAAGTAAAATTCTCATATCTAAGAAAGAAGCAATAGCCGATGGTTATACCCCGTGTAGTGTATGTAAACCATGAGAAGGGAGTGAATCTAAAATGAGCAAAACTGTAAGCTTCTTGTGTAAATTGGCTCGTATGGCAAATGACATTGAGAGACTTTCTATTGGAGACCCGTATAGCATTACCTCATTATGATAGCCCTAAGAACCCTTAAGAAATTAGTGCTGGGAAGGAGGGATAAATATGCTTAAGAGAATCTTATTGAGCCTTTTAGCTTCAGTCTCCGGGGTGTTAAGCCTCTCTTGTGTATGTTTAACCTATGGGGACGACATTTACTGGAGAAGTGGCAATGTGTGGAAGAATGTCAAAGTCCTGGAATACAAGGATGGAGACATAAAAGTAAGGACATCCAAGGACACGCAGTGGTGGAAAGCTTTCGACCGAATTGTGCTCAAGGAGATTGATGGAGAGGAAATTATTGCAGCAAAAAAAGAAGAAAAACAACAAAAGGTTGCCATGCCGAAGTACAGTATAGAGAAGATAGTAAGACTTCCCGAAAGAGAAGAGAAGAAAGAAAAAGAGTTGGTGGAGAAAAAAGAGGTCAGTTCTGATAGAGAAAGTAAAATTGTATATTATTTGTCAAATACTAAATATGTATATAGTGGCATGTCTGCAACTTATGTTGAACTATCTGCAATCTACTCATATTGTTATGAGAACCCTAAATTTATTGGTTGGGAAGTACTTGCAGACCCCGATAATCCTGTAGCTGTTTTAGCAACAGCAAAATTTAAGACTACTGGTGTGCAAGCCGACATTTTAAATGCCCCAGAAAGCGAAGTAAGCCATAGCATAAAGAAAAAGATGAGGGAAGCTGTCCCCTTATTGTCAATTACTTGGAGAGTAAACGACCTTATAAGTCTTAAAATAACTCCCTATAATTTCTATGCTAAAGACGCAATAACTATATATAAAGACATAGCTGATGGAATACGGAAACTGGCAGAATGAAAGGGATGAGCCCCTTTTTCTTTTGGGTGAGCTGACCGAAGATGCTTTAATCAAAAATGAGAGGCAGGAAGCAATAGCGGACATAGAAAAGAAAATGAGAAAGGGGGCGGGAAGATAGAAAACGACAAGAAAAAAGATTCCCATCGGTAAAAGGTTAATGATATTAGTGCTGGAAAGGAGTGATAAAAATGCTTAAAAGAACGTTATTGAGTCTGTTAATCTCAGTTCCGTGGGTGGTATCCATCTCTTATGTATGCTTTGCTCCTTTAACCTATGGAGATGACATTTACTGGAAAAGTGACAACGTGTGGAAGAATATCAAAGTCCTGGAATACAAGGATGGGGAAATAAAGGTAAAGAGGGCTGAAGACACACAGTGGTGGAAAGCTTTTGATCGGATTGTGTTTAAGGAGATTGAGGGAGAGGAAACTGTTCTTAGGGAAAAAGAGGAAGAGGAAAAAGTCGAGAAAGTTGTTTCCTTAGCTGAGTTATCAGAGAAAAAACGAAAGAAAATCTGGGAAGAACTTGTATTAGCAGAAAGAAGGGCAAGAAAAGAGGCTGAAGGGCAATATCCAATAGTAGCTTCCGGGCAGTCCCTTCGTGTAGGCCAAGCATTCCAACTTACAAAAGAGACTCCTCTGATGCCAGAATTGGAACCCGCAGACCCCATGGCTGCTTTACAAAAAATGCGAAGGCTCCCCTCGGGGGCTACTATCAAGGTGCTAAGGGTTGTCAAGAAACACCAAACGCCGTGGTATTTTGTAAAAGCGACGAGCCCATCGAAACCCTCTCTTGGCTCTGGATGGATTAACAGTATTGCTCTAATAAGACAAGGCGATTTTGAAGAACAAATGGAAAAACAATCCGAACTTGAGGATCGCCTGATAGATAAGTATAAAGACGAATTGGCAAAGAAGTATGGGCTAACACGTGAGCAGTTGGTAAAAATTGTCGTTGAGGGCGCAAAAAAGCATTGGCCCTTTCCAAGATAGAAACAGTTCTATGTGGCACTACTGGTAGGGGTACCGACAAGTGGGTAAAACCGTATCTATCTTGCCCTACAATAGGCCAACATAGACACACGGCCTCTACGTCCCCCCAACTCCTCGCTCTAACAGGAGTTTTTAATTTAGAGCCAAAAAATCCTTGCCAAAATGAGAGAATCTGCGTTATTATACTACTATGGGACAGATAACCACTAAAGTGGCAAAATTGAACGGTACAAGTAGAGAGGATTGAAGCGATGGAAATGGAGGAGGAAAGAAAGAAGAGGTGGATAAACTCATCAAGATGTTCAAGGAAGCAATAGAGACGGAGGAGTAGGAAAAGAATGGCTTTGGTTCGGGCCAGAGCAGTTGTTTCTGGAAGGGTGCAGGGGGTATTTTTTCGCTACGCTACCTGCCAGGAAGCCGAGCGCCTCAAGGTAAACGGCTGGGTGGCCAACCGTTGGGATGGGACTGTGGAGACGCTGATGGAAGGAGATAAGCCTGCGGTGGAATCTCTTATCTCCTGGTGCCATCACGGACCACCGGGAGCAGTGGTCAGGAAGGTGAAGGTTGAGTGGCAGGAATATAAAGGAGAATTTAGTTCCTTCTCCATCAAAGGCTGGGGTTAAATTCGACCGTACAATTTACAAAAATCAGAGATTTTCATAAATTGTGGTCTTATTTAAGATGCTGACATAGATGAAATTCAGGTGGCAATATGAAAAAGATGGGCTTTGACAACGAGAAATACCTCCGAGAGCAATCCAAAGCGATTCTGGGCCGAGTGAAGAAATTTGACCACAAGCTCTATCTTGAATTTGGAGGAAAACTCTGTTTTGATTATCATGCCGCCCGGATTCTGCCGGGATATGATCCCAGAGCGAAGATGAGCCTTCTCAAGATGTTGGGAGATAAGATTGAGATCATATTTTGTGTCTACGCCAAGGATGTGGAGATGGGTAGACTCAGGGGTGATTTTGGGATGACCTATGATACCACTACCTTGTATATGATAGATGATCTTAAAGACTGGGGACTGGATGTCTCAAGCGTTGTCCTCACCCGCTTTGGAGGTGAACCCCAGGCAATCAGGTTTAAGGAAAGGCTGGAAAGGAAAGGTATAACTACCTATATCCATGAAGAGATAGCTGGCTATCCATTGGATGTGGAGAGGATTGTAAGCGATGGGGGCTATGGCAGAAATCAGTATATTAAAACCAAGAAACCCATAATTGTTGTTACTGCTCCCGGTCCCGGCAGTGGAAAGTTGGCTACTTGCCTTTCTCAGATGTATCACGACCATAAAAAGGGAATAAATTCAGGCTTTGCCAAGTTTGAGACATTCCCTATCTGGAACTTGCCTTTGAAACACCCTGTGAATGTGGCCTATGAATCCGCGACATGTGATTTAAAGGATTTTAACTTAGTGGACCCATTTCACCTGGAAGCCTATAAGAAAGAAGCTATCAATTACAATAGAGATGTGGAAGCCTTTCCCATATTAAGGAGGATTTTAGAGAGTATTGTGGGAGAGGGAAAGGCTATGGTGATGTATAATTCTCCCACTGACATGGGGGTAAGTAGGGCTGGTTTCGGGGTCGTTGATGATGAGATAGTTAAGGGGGCAGCTAAGCAGGAGATCATCAGAAGGTATTTTCGCTATCATTGGGAGTTCATGCTTGGTGTGCAGAAGAAGGGGACGGTGGACCGGGCCAGGGGCTTGATGGAGCAGCTTGGTTTGAAGGAGGAGGATAGACCATGTGTGGTGCCAGCCAGGAAGGCAGCTCGTCAGGCTGAAAGAAAAGGTAAGGGGCATAAGGGCGTATTCTGCGGGACAGCCATTGAGTTGCGAAATGGAAAAATTGTTACTGGAAAGAACTCTCCCTTATTACATGCTGCCTCAGCAGCTATCCTCAATGCTGTTAAAAAGTTAGCAAAGATACCTGATAAAATAGACCTCCTGCCAAGGGTGGTCATTAATAACATCGGCACGCTCAAAAAAGATACTCTTGGGATGAGGTCGGAAAGCCTGGATGTAGAGGAGATATTGGTTGCACTTTCTATAAGCGCCACCAGCAATCCGGCCGCAGAGGCGGCAATGAAAGAGTTGGGCCAATTAAAAGGGTGCGAAATGCATATGACCCATATACCTTCAGATGGTGATGAAGGAGGCTTGAGAAAACTTGGCATTAACATGACCACCGATGCCAACCCTACTGCCCCTGGATATTTTTTGAGGGATGGACATTGATGAGACTTTACAAAGAGAATCATAACAAGGATGGAGGAGGAATTTGTCTCCCCAAACAACATACGCTAAGCGGCTGAAGGCCTTGCAGGAGATAAGCAAGACCATCGTCTCTGACCTTTATCTTGACGATATACTGCGTCTAATAGTTACGGTAACTGCAGAGGTGATGGGCTCAAAGATTTGCTCCCTCTGGTTTTTAGAGGAAAAGGAGTTGAGGTTGCGAGCTACTCAGGCTATAGATGAGGAATATATCAGGGAAAGGACCTTAAAATTAGGAGAAGGAATTGTCGGCATTGTGGCTCAGCAGAAGAAACCCATGAAAATCTCGGATGTCTCAAAAGAGCCAAAATACAAGGAGAAAAGGTTAGCTAAGAAACTTGGACTTTGTTCCATGTTGAGTGTTCCCATGAAGGTGAAAGGTAAGGTTGTGGGAGTAATAAATAGTTACACTTCCACGCCCCACCGATTTACTAAAGCCGAAATTGAAACCCTTACTGCGGTAGCCAATCAAGCAGCCATTGTTATTGAGAATACCCAGTTGATGGTAAAGAGTAAGGTTATTCAAGAAGAGCTGGAGACGCGCAAGGTTGCAGAGAAAGCCAAGGGTATACTGATGAAAGAAAGTGGTTTGACTGAAGAAGAAGCCTATCGTCGGATACAGAAAAAGAGCATGGACAGCCGAAAGTCCATGCGCGAGGTTGCCGAGGCCATTATTTTATCTTTTGAATTACGGAAGTAGAAAAAGATTAAATGCCCGGGCAAGGGACAATCGGCTAAATGGAAACGAATGGTATAGGATAAAAATAGAGGGGGTAAGAAAAAATGCAAGAGGAGATTGAAAAGGTGCTTAGTGAGCAGGTAAGGCCGATGTTAGCAACGCATGGTGGAGATGTAGAGTTGGTTGAGGTGGCTGATAACGGTCTAGTCAAAGTGAAATTAACCGGAGGCTGCTCTGGCTGCCCTGCAGCTCAGATGACCTTGGCAGGTGTGGTTGAGAGTGCTATTAAATCCAAGGTTCCTCAAGTCAAGAAGGTTGAAGCGGTGTAGAAAAATTCATTATGATGAAACATTCAGTAAAAACAGGATTTAGTTTTGGTTTAACCTCTGGAATAATCACAACGCTTGGATTAATGGTTGGCCTGCATTCTGGCACTCATTCAAAACTTGCGGTTATTGGCGGCATATTCATAATAGCAATAGCGGATGCATTTTCAGATGCATTAGGCATTCATATTTCTGAAGAGGCAGAGAATAAACATGTTACAAAAGAGATATGGCAATCAACAATCTCCGCTTTTGTCTCTAAGTTTGTTTTTGCATTGACATTTATCATTCCAATCTTATTGTTTGAACTTTCAACGGCAATTGTGGTAAGCGTCATTTGGGGGTTATCCGTGTTAGGTATTCTTAGTTTCAGCATTGCTAAGGCACAGAAAGCAAAGCCATGGAAGGTCGTTGTAGAGCACCTAATTATTGCATTGGTAGTTATAGTTGTAACTCATTATGTTGGTGATTGGATATCGTCAACATTTGGTTAGGTGTTTTGATTGAGGAGAGCAATAGAAAAGAATGCCTCAGTTCCTATTCGTAAAAAAACAACATATTAAGAGGAAGGCCAATGAAACCTATTAAGATTATTCCTTGTCTGGATGTGAAGGATGGTCGGGTGGTTAAAGGGATAAGATTCGTTAATCTAAGAGATGCCCGAGACCCGGTTGAGGCAGCGGCTTCTTACTGTAGAGAAGGGGCAGATGAGCTGGCCTTTTTAGATATCGCCGCCTCGGTTGAGGGAAGGTCAACGAGATTGGAGTGGGTAAAGAAAGTTGCAGAAGTCGTCCGCCTGCGGCGGATTCCCTTTACTGTAGGCGGTGGAATTAGAAATTTAGAAGATATGGAGGCTTTGTTCAACTTGGGAGTAAGCAAAGTTTCCATAAATACTGCCGCTGTCAAAAATCCGGACTTGATAAAGGAAGCATCAGAGAAATTTGGCAAACAAAGGATTTTAGTGGCGATAGATGGAAGGAAAAACCCTGAAGGAAAAGGACTGTCTCGATTGGAAGTCTTAGTTAAGGGAGGGGCTGAGCCAACCGGCCTGGATGTTGTTGAATGGGCAAAGAAGGTGGAAGCTCTGGGAGCGGGTGAAATTTTGCTGACCAGCAAGGATGCTGATGGGACTAAAGATGGCTACGACCTGGAGATGACTAAGGCAGTGGCAGAAGCAGTTTCCATCCCTGTAATTGCTTCCGGAGGAGCAGGAAAACTTGAGCATCTCTATGAGGCTGTTGCTGAGGCAGGTGCATCTGCAGTTTTATGCGCTTCAATATTTCACTTCGGTGAGATTTCTATCAAGGAGGTAAAAGAATACTTGAAAAGTAAGGGGGTACCGGTCAAATGAAAATCCAGGCAAAGCGATTCATCAGTGAAAAGTTAGAAGAGATAAAACAAGAAGTAGGAGATAGAGGGGCATTGGTAGCTACATCTGGTGGAGTTGATAGTATGGCTTGTGCCCTGTTAGCACACAAGGCATTGGGCAAAAGAGCGGTTATACTTTTTGTAGACGATGGTCTGATGAGAGATAGTGATAAAAAGAGGGTGAGAGAGGAGCTCAAGCCATTTGGCATAAATGTAAAAGTTTTAAATGTACAGAAAGATTTCTTCAAGGCTTTAAAAGGAAAAGAAGATCCTGAAGAGAAACGAAAGGTCTTCCGGCATCTCTTTTATAAGACGCTGGGTAAGGCAGTTAAGCAAAATAAAGTGAAATCATTAATTCAGGGCACCATCGCTGCTGATATTATTGAAACCAAAGGAAAGATCAAGACTCAGCATAATATCTTAAAGCAGATAGGCATTGACCCCGAAAAACGCTTTGGCTTTAAGGTAGTGGAGCCTCTGCGGGAAATTTTTAAGTACCAGGTGAGGCAAGTGGCCAAGGAATTGGGATTCTCCCCTCGGGTTTATAAACAGATGCCTTTCCCCGGGCCCGGGTTGGCAACCAGAATAATAGGAGAGGTGACACCTCGGAAAGTCAAGATTTTAAGACGGGCTACGGAGATAGTGGAAGAGGAAATTAAGGAACTGCGACCATTTCAGGCGTTGGCTGTTTTATTGAACGATAAGGCTACAGGCATAAGAAAAGGAAAAAGGTCTTTTGGCAACATTATAGCAGTCAGGTCGGTAGAGAGTAAGGATGCAATGACGGCATCCGTTACCAGGGTTCCGTGGAGGATCCTGGAAAGGATCAGGGATAGGATTATAAAGGAGATCCCCCAGGTGGTAAAGGTTCTCTTTGATATAACCCCAAAGCCACCAAGCACAATTGAATATATATAAAATTTAAAATTTGACAAAGCGGGAGGAATGTGTCATAATTTAAAAGACACGGAGTTGTGTTGACGGTAAAGCGGACAAAGACGTCCTTGAAGTTCCGCCCATTTTAGGCGGCAAGGGCGTTTTTTGTTGGAGGAACAAGAAAGCTCGGCTATCGCCTCGCAATTTCTTACTATCGTATGGGAAATTATATAATTTCCCATACGGTAGAAAACAAATACTCGTCAAGGAGGAAACCATGGTAAGAATAACTGAATCTAAAGAGATTTTAGAGACAAATCCATTTCGCATTGCCCAGGCACAGTTAGGTGGGGCAGCGAAGATGTTGAAATTGGAGCCTGAGATTCACGCTATTTTAAGAGAGCCGGTGAGGGAACTGCATGTTTCTATTCCAGTAAAGATGGATGATGGCAAGATTAAGGTTTTTAAGGGGTTTCGTGTGCAATACAACGATGCCAGAGGTCCAACAAAGGGAGGCATAAGATTTCATCCTGATGAAACAATAGATACAGTGCGGGCGCTTGCGGCCTGGATGACCTGGAAATGTGCTCTTTTGGACCTGCCTCTTGGAGGAGCTAAAGGTGGGATAATCTGCAATCCTAAGGAGATGTCACAGGGTGAGTTGGAACGCTTAAGCCGGGCATATATACAAGCTATGTGGCAGTTCATTGGACCAGACAAAGACATTCCAGCACCTGATGTTTACACAAATCCTCAAATAATGGCCTGGATGATGGACGAGTACTCAAAGATTGCCGGGAAGAATCAATTTGGTATCATTACCGGTAAACCGCTTTGCCTTGGTGGCTCTGCTGGACGCGATGACGGAACGGCTCAAGGTGGGTGGTATACCATTGGTGAAGCCGCAAAAGAATGTGGCATAGACCTTAAAAAAGCTACCGTTGCCGTCCAGGGCTATGGGAATGCTGGATATTATGCAGGATACCGCGGTAAAACTCTCTTTGACTCTAAGATAGTAGCTGTCAGTGACACTAAAGGAGGAATATTCAGCAAGGAGGGCATTGACCCGGAAGCAGTTCGTGAACACAAAGCTAAGACAGGTTCGGTGATCAATTTCCCAAATACCAGAGCTATTTCCAATGGAGAACTCCTGGAACTTGATGTGGATATACTTATTCCCTCAGCTCTGGAAAATGTCATCACAGAAAAGAATGCTACAAACATTAAAGCTAAGATTATTGCTGAATTAGCCAATGGCCCAACTACACCGGAAGCGGATGATATTCTGTATAAAAAAGGTGTCCATGTGATACCCGATTTCTTATGCAATGCTGGCGGAGTAACAGTCTCATATTTTGAGATGGTTCAAAACTTCTATATGTACTACTGGGATGAAAAAGAAGTTTACCAACGTTTAGATAAGAAAATGACTACTGCATACTATTCTGTATTGGATGCTTCTAAAAAGTCCGGCATAAACATGCGGCAGGCTGCTTATGTTGTTGCTGTTGGACGTGTTGTTGAAGCGATGAAACTTCGTGGTTGGGTTTAGTTGGAGAAGGTAGATACAGTTATTGTAGGAGCGGGTGTTGTCGGACTGGCTATCAACTGCACTACTCTAAGAGGGGTAGCTTGAGAAGGATAACAGAATGATAGCAGAAATTTTGCTCATAGTTATTGTACTACTCCTACTTCTCTTGATTTTCTTAATTCATAGAGGCAGACATGGAAGGATCGAAACAAGAGATATCGAATCTGCCATATCAAAGGCCTGGAGGGAATCCGGCTTAGATGAAAAGGTAGGGGAGCTGACCACCCAGGCCAGGGACATCCGGGAAAGTCATAGATCAATCGAACAGATGCTTCGAGTGCCTAAAGAGAGAGCTTCTCTTGGCGAGCTAAGCTTAGAAACAATTCTATCAGACCAACTTCCCCCGGATATGTTTGGCATTAGGGAGAGAATTCTTGACGGAAAAACCCCGGATGCCTCTATCAAATCAACTGTGGGGCTAATTTGCATAGATTCTAAGTTCCCACTTGACAATTACAGAAAAATGATAGAAACAGAGGAATCCAAAGAAAAAGAAAACTCCAAAAAGCAATTTATCAGAGATGTCCAGGGTCATCTCGATAAAATATCCGCTGATTATGTATGCCCGGAAAAAGGCTCTGCTGAGTTTGCTTTCGCTTACATCCCTTCAGAAGGGGTTTACTATTTCTTAGTCAATGAAGCCTACCAGATGCTGCGAGATTATACCAGAAAAGGAGTACAGGTAGTATCTCCACTGACTCTTTCACATAAAATCGAACTTATAAAAGCAGGTGTTCACGCAAAGAAACTTTCCCAAGATGCAGAAAAAGTAAGGAAGAATCTCCTTAGGCTTTCACAACGGTTCGACCGGATTGATGAAATATGGCGAGTATTTTATAACAGTCATTTCAAAAATTTGGAAGGTAAAGCCGAAGAGTTAGATGAAGCCTATAAAAAGCTAAGAGAAGAGTTTGATAGAATCTCAAAAATCCCTGAGGAATAGCAAATCTGGTGTCTAAGGCAATAGAAAAAAATGATGGCGAGAAGGAGGTTGGCAGTTGAGAGAAGGTTATCCTTTTTCGGATATTGAAAAGAAGTGGCAGAGGTTCTGGGCTGAAAAGGAATTTTTTAAGGTTCAGCCTCATTCTCCCAAACCGAAATTTTATCTTCTGGAGATGTTCCCCTATCCCTCAGGTAAGATTCACATGGGACATGTGCGCAATTATACAATTGGTGATGTGCTGGCGCGCTACAAGGTTATGAAAAAATTTAATGTCCTACATCCGATGGGCTTTGATGCCTTTGGCCAACCGGCAGAAAATGCCGCCATAAAAAATAATACGGATCCAAGAACCTGGACAATAAAGTGCATTGACGATATGCGTCAGGAATTAAAGAGAATGGGCTTTTCATATGACTGGTCAAGAGAGGTTTCAACCTGCCTTCCTGATTATTACAAATGGAATCAATGGATATTCTTAAAGATGTTTGAGAAGGGTCTAGCCTACAAAAAAAAGACAAATGTAAATTGGTGTCCGGATTGCCAAACTACGCTGGCAAATGAAGAAGTTATAGATGGTAAGTGCTGGCGATGCAAAAATGAGGTAGTACAGAAGAATCTTGAGCAGTGGTTTCTCAAGATTACCGACTATAAGGAGAGGCTGTTAGAAGACTTGGCCCAACTCGAAGAATGGCCGGAGCGGGTAATTACTATGCAGAAAAACTGGCTCGGTAGAAGTGAGGGCGTAGAGATTTATTTTAAACTTAAGGATAGCCGGGAGATAATTACTGTATTTACTACCCGGGCAGATACTATATTTGGATCTACTTATATTGTGCTTGCTCCAGAGCATCCTCAGGCAAAAAAGATTATCCAGGACAAACCGCAGGAGAAGGAAGTACTCAAATTCATCGATAGGGTTAGCGAGAAAGCAAGAAATATTCGCGATTCGGCTGAGGTAAAGAAGGAAGGAATATTTAGCGGTAGTTTCGCCATTAATCCGGTAAACAATGAAGAGATTCCTATCTGGATTGCTGATTATGTGTTGATGGAATATGGGACTGGCGCCATTATGGCCGTTCCGGCTCATGACCAAAGGGACTTTTCGTTTGCCAAAGAGAATAATCTACCCATAAGAGTAGTGATTCAACCACTGAATTCTAGTTTACAGCCTGATGATTTAACAGAGGCCTATGAAGGGGATGGTCGCCAAGTTAATTCTGCTCGGTTTGATAAATTGCCGAATCAGGAGGCAAAGATTAAGATTGCCCAGTGGATGGAAAAGATAAATATTGGCAAGCGGCAGTGTTGTTGGCGTCTGCGTGATTGGTTAATCTCTCGCCAGCGTTTCTGGGGGACTCCCATACCAATTGTTTATTGTGATGGATGTGGCATCGTTCCTGTACCCGAGGATGATTTACCAGTAGAGTTGCCTGCGAAAGCGCCCTTTACTGGAAAGGGAGGTAGTCCCTTGGGCAAGGTTGAGTCTTTTGTTCAGACCACTTGTCCACGCTGTCAGGCTCAAGCCCGTCGGGAAACTGATACCATGACCACATTCTTTGATTCCTCCTGGTATTTTTTAAGATATTGTTCTCCGGACTTCAAGGACAGTCCATTTAATAAAAAAGAGTCAGCTTATTGGATGATGGTTGATCAGTATATCGGTGGAATTGAACATGCGGTTTTGCATCTTTTATATTCTCGTTTTTTTACAAAATTCTTAAAGGATCTTGGACTGGTAAGTTTTGATGAACCGTTTCAGAGGCTTCTTACTCAGGGTATGGTTTTAAAAGACGGTGAAGTTATGTCTAAGTCAAAAGGGAACACTGTTGACCCCGATGGAATTATAAATGAATTCGGGGCAGATACTTTAAGGCTTTATATGCTTTTTGCCGCCCCTCCCGAGGACCAGATGGAATGGAGTGAGCAGGGCTCAGTGGGGGCACATCGTTTTTTAAATCGAGTTTGGCGAATGCTTGATGCGCTGTATCAATGGGTAGAATGCAAATCTGTATCGAAGGAGAAGGATAGGGATAGGGAGAACAGAGAGCTCTTAAAGCGCAAAACCCATGAGACCATAAAGAAGGTAACTGAAGATATTGAATCCTTCAAATTTAATACAGCCATTTCCAGTATTATGGAACTGGTGAACGAGTTTTATCGTTTAGCGGATAAAATACGAAACATTGGACCTCTGCAGGAAACAGTAAAAACAGTAGTTATTCTTCTCTGTCCTTTCATTCCACATCTAGCAGAGGAAATGTGGAAAAGAATGAAAAATGAGCCGAGTATTTTTAACCAACCCTGGCCTGACTATGATGATGGCGCCATTAAGGAGGAGGAAATACTGGTTGTGATTCAGGTGAACGGAAAAGTGAGAAGCCATATAACCGTTCCTGTCGACATAAACGAAGAGGATTTGAAGACACAAGCTTTAGCCAATGATCGCATAAGACAGTGGATTGAGGGCAAGGAGGCGAAGAAGGTCATCGTCGTGCCTGGAAAACTGGTAAATATCGTCACTTAAGGAAAGGGTCAGGTCTCCACATTCCACAGGGTCAGACTGAGCACCGGTGAGGAAAGGGACGAGAAAGGAGGGGAAGATCCAGACAGAATGATTGGCAGCAAAAGAAACAGTCATTTAAGTGCAGATTTTGAGCGTTTTCGTAAAGCTTTGCTCTTAAAAGGAGAGCCAGATCGGGTGCCCTTGGCTGAATTCTGGATTAATAATCCGGTAAAAGAAGCTTTTCTTGGTCATCCTTTGAAGAGCATAGAAGATGAGATTAAGTTTTGGTATACAGCTGGCTATGATTATGTAAAACTTTTGCCAGGGTATGAGGAAGAGTATATCTGGGCCGCTGAAGGCAAAGGGATAATTACAAATATGGATGAGTTTAAAACCTTTACTTGGCCAGACGTAAGAGCAGTGGATTTTTCTATGTTTGATGAAGCCATGGATAAGATTCCGGGGGGTATGAGAATAATAGGAGCAGCGGGTGACATCTTTACCCATGTGTGGCAATTGATGGGTCTTGAGACTTTTTGCTTCTCTCTTATAAAAAATGAAGAGTTAATTGAGAAGATGTTTGATAAAATTGGCAACTACATCTATGAAATTTTTACCCGGATAGTCAAGTATGAAAAGGTAGAGGCTATTCTTTATAGTGATGATATTGCTTATACAGAAGGCCTGATGGTCCGCCCTGAAGTTTTAAGAAAATATCTATTTCCCTGGATGAAGAAAATTGGGGAACTAGCTAAAGAAAATAATCTGATCTATATCTATCACACTGATGGTAGGTTATGGCAGGTTATGGAGGATTTACTTTCATGTGGTATAAATGGACTACACCCTATTGAGCCCAAAGCTATGAGCTTAAAAGGGGTAAAAGAGAAATATGGTCAACAGTTATGTCTTATTGGAAATGTAGATGTAGACAGGCTGGCGCGAGGAACACCAGAAGAAATAAAAGAATTAACCAGGGAGGCTATAAGTATTGGCGCACCAGGAGGAGGTTATTGCGTTGGCTCATCTAGCAGTATTCCTGAGTATATTCCCCTGGGAAATTATCAGGCCCTACTTGATGCTTCAATTGAATTTGGATAAATGTGAAAAATGAAGAAATTCGATATGGCGGTGGAGGGGCTAACAATACTTGACCTGCTTTAAGTTTTTATGTTAAGATTCAAAGAGGAATAAACCTGAGGCAGTTATGGATCTACGTGATAAATGGGAAAAGGCTCTAAAGAAAACTGAGGTCATAAGGTTTCATGCGGGCACACTTTTCACCTTTAAGCCTACTGAACTACCTTACATATTCTTGGGAGAGTCTTCTGTGAATATAGGTGATACGGTGGTCAGGAAAGGCAAGGTGTTGGCCCATGAGCCATCCATCTTCCTTCCACCGAACTTTCCCCAATTTGAAGGATTTGAATTTGAGGAAGACTATCAGGTGGACGAAGATGCAGTTAGAACCTTCCTCCTGGTGAGAGGCATATCGTTTCCATCCCTGAAATATACAAATGAGATTTCTACCATTGATGTCCATGAAAACTCTTTGAGCAAGTCCATAAACCATTTCTCCCATCAACTTGACATGAAGGAGGATGTTTATACGGCATTAATTGTGGGCCCTGAGGATTGCTGGCAGTTCTCTGTACTCATTTTCGTCGGCGCCATGGTTGGCAGATCAGCCCTCGGTGATATGAAGAAGTTTTTAGAAGGTCAAGGGACATAATTAGGGCATCTTCCTGGGTTAGCACATAATATCTCGGATGAGTAGCTACCCTTGAGAAACCAAATTTCTGGTATAGTTTTTGAGCGGCTATATTCCCGGCTCTTACCTCCAGGGTGACCTTCTTTGCTCCGTTGGACTTGGCTAATTCAAGCATAGCCAAAACCAGCCTCTCTCCTATTCTCCTCCTTTGAAAATGGGGATGGACAGCTAAGTTTCCGATATGAGCTTCCCCGGCTACTAACCAGAAACCGCCGTAACCAACTAACCGCTCTTCACTTTTAGCCGCTAAGAAGTGAGAAAATGAGTGCGCCGAGCCTGCCTCCAGTTCCTGAGAGAACTGTGCTTTCGTCCAGGGAGAGAGAAAGGAAACTTTCTCTATCTCCATTATCTCATTCAGGTCTTTCTCTCTCATCCTTTCAATGGAGATTTCTTCTGCCGTTTTCTCTCTTGCCATCGGACTTCAGCCTCCGCTCGCCGAACATAGAGCGGCTTTATCCTATGAAGGGGACCTTCTTTGCCTGCCTTTAGTTTCTTAAAGGCTAACACAGCCACATTAGCTGCCCTTGGCAGCCGAAGGCTAATGGGAGCAAAGGAAGCTTTCTTCCCCAGTTCCTCCTCAATTAAATCCTGATAGATATCAATAGCATCTCCCAAAAATGTAACTGGCTCATTTATCTTAGGCAGTAAATCCCTCATCGGTAGCACCAGGTTCTCAGTCAGCTTCTTTAAGATGTAGCCACGGTAGCGGTAGAGGGCTGTATAAATTTCTCCTCTCTTAGCATCCAAGATGGGGCAGATCAAGCCTGGTGCAGAGGAGAGGTTATGGGCAAGAGCATCTAAGGTGGGAATACCAACAATTGGCTTATTCAAAGCCATGGCTAATCCCTTAGCGGTAGCTATGCCAATGCGAAGCCCGGTGAAGGAACCTGGCCCAAGCCCAACTGCTATAGCATCCATCTCCTTTATGGTAAAGCGGGCGTCCCTGAGCACTTGATCAATCATGGGCATTAGTCGGGAGGTATGCGTCTCAGCGATATTTAGATTATATTCAGCTATTAGCCCCTTCTTCTCAACCACGGCTACGCTACCCGTCCGAGTGGAAGTATCCATTGACAATACTATCATCTAAGTTTCCTCAGGACTGCTTGATAATGTCGTCCAAAGGCCTTCAGGCGGATGCGGCGTCTGCGGCTGCCTAAGATCTCCAGTTCAATCCGCAAATACTCTGATGGCATGAGTTTCCCTGCTCTTTCTGCCCATTCGATGATGCACACCCCTTCTCCATAAAGATATTCTTCCCAGCCCAAACTCTCCAGCTCCTCAGTACTGTTAATCCGGAAGAGGTCGATATGATAGAGAGGTGTGCGACCGCCATACTCCTTAACCAGGACAAAGGAAGGACTGGCTACATAATCCTTGGGACTCACTCCCAGGCCCAGGGCTAGTCCTTGAGCAAGGCATGTCTTTCCTGCCCCCAATTCACCAATAAGGGCAATGATGTCACCGGATTTAAGGTTCCTGGCTATCTTTCTGCCCAGGGCTTTTGTCTCAGCGGGGCTCTGCGTCTCAAGCTTAACCATTCCAATTATATTTTATCACAGAAAAAATATATGGTAAACCACATTTTGCCTTGCTCTTTGTCCGGGCCATCTGATATAATTAGCAACGATGGGAGAGAAGAGGGGGAGAGTGAGATTAAAAACAGGTTCCAGGAGGATAAAGATGGCCGAGGAGTTTAAGGCAGAATGAAGATTTTGGTTGCTCCTGATTCTTTTAAGGGTTCACTCACTGCCCTGGAGGTAGCTACTGCTATAGAGGAAGGAATAAAGAGAGTTTTCCCTCAGGCAGAGGTGAGGAAAGTGCCCATGGCTGATGGGGGAGAAGGAACTGTCCAGTCATTGATTGATGCCACCGGGGGTGAGATTGTCAGGAAGAAGGTAACCGGACCATTAGGTGAGAAAGTTATGGCCTTTTATGGAATTTTGGGGGATGAGCGCACCGCCGTGGTTGAGATGGCCGCTGCCTCCGGGCTCCCTTTAGTCCCACCTGAGAAACGCGACCCTTCCAGGACAACTACTTATGGAACCGGAGAACTTATTGTGGATGCTCTTGGAAAAGGATGCCGAAACTTCATTGTTGGCATCGGGGGAAGTGCTACCACCGATGGGGGAGCCGGTATGGCCCAGGCTCTGGGAGCAAGGCTATTGGATAAAGAAGGAAGAGGAATTGGCTTTGGAGGCGCAGAATTGAGAAGACTTGACCGAATCGATGTATCTAATCTGAATGCTGAAATAAGGGAAAGTACAGTAACCGTGGCCTCTGATGTGGATAATCCCCTCTGCGGGGAGAGAGGAGCCGCTCGTGTCTACAGCCCTCAGAAAGGGGCTACCCCGGAGATGGTGGAAGAGTTAGAAAGAGCATTGGAACACTTTGCTAAGATTTTGAAACATGATTTAGGCAGGGATGTCCGGGATGTTCCCGGGGCGGGTGCGGCCGGAGGATTGGGAGCAGGATTGATTGCTTTCCTGGGTGCAGAACTTAGACCAGGAGTGGATATCGTCATGGAAACGGTCCAGTTAGAGAAGAAACTAACTGATGTCGACCTGGTCATCACCGGAGAAGGGAAGATGGATGAGCAGACCATCTATGGGAAGACTCCCTTTGGAGTGGCAAAACTGGCTAAGAAGCATAAGAAACCCATCATTGGCATCTGTGGAACCTTAGGGGAGGGAGCAGAAGTTCTCTATCAGCGTGGTTTCGATGCTATTCTTTCTAACCTCAAAGTGCCGATGAGCTTGGAGGAGGCGATAAAAGAGTCAAGGCAATTAACGGTTGAGGCAGCTGAAAGGGCCATGCGCATCTTGAAGATCGGAAACGTAACAGTTTAGCTATGAAAAGTACTGTAGGGGTTTGATTCACTTGTGCCCGCAAGGGTATCAAACCCGCGGGTCGGATAAATCCGACCCCTACAAAACCCCTTGGTACTTCTGATATCTAAGCTATTACGAAATTTGAAAATTAGACAATCTTCCATTAATATCATCTATACAATTACCTATTCGGTTAGTCAGGTTGAGAATTTCAGCAGATCCTCCTCGTTGCTGCAACTCACTTTTCAAACTCCCTAATATTTTGACAGCTTCTTCTATAGAGCATTTATTCCTTCCAACCATTTGTTCTACACTTTCAGCTATCTCATTGATTGCCTGGGCCAATTCCTGCAGGCTGTCTTTTTTTCTAAGCTTAACCCTGATTTGGAGATTGCCGCCGGCAATATCTCTGGCTGCTCTTTCAACCCTTACCAGGGGCCCGGCTATCTTATGAGATAAATATATTGAAGCTGTTATTATAACAGGAACAAGAAGGAGAAACGCGGCTGCTAATTGCCAGCTCAACCTTCTCAAAATTATAGTAAGCATACCCTGCGGGTAAACAGCGGATAATTTTTCTACAAGAGGGACCCAGCCTGAGTAATAAGCGGTTATAATAAGAACAACAGCTACCAGAAACATAAGGACAAAAGCTGTAGCCGCGTATTTTAACTGAAATTTCTTGTTGATCAAATAATGAATCCTTTTCTTCTTTCCTCTATCCATGGGTTTTCCCTCCTTAAAATGTCTTAATAGAAGTCCTTTTAATCCTCAAATCCCTTCTAATCGTAATAGAAAGGCGTGTTCCTTTTTCGCCGCGAATCCTGTTAACCACCTCAGAAAACGATGTTCCTTTAACAATTTTATTCCCCAGTCTAACGATAATGTCACCTTTCTTTATGCCGGCTTTCCGGGCCGAGCCGTCTGCCTTGACCTCGGTAATTTTCAAACCATTCTCAGTCATGGTCAAAGCGCAGCCTATTCCGGCAAAATCCGTTCCGGGTATCTTTTTTCTAAAAATGGAAACCTGCCGCTCAATCATGACATTAACGTAAGTGCCTGGCTTACCGCGAAGTAACTCTGCAGCTTCTTCAATGGAGATGTTTTTCGTTGGTTTTTCATTAATTTCCACAAAAAGATCGCCGTTTTTTATGCCTGCTTTTTCAGCAGGTAACTGTGGAAAAACAGCCGAAACCTTAATTCCATTAGACACACGGCTTATTCTAATACCAATACCGCCTGTTTCCCGCGGTTTGGCCGGTTCTTTTCTAACCGGTTCTTTCTGAGACACTTTAATCCGCTTACTAAAACCACCGCGCAATACTTTGATTTTTCTGTGGACAGTGAGTCTAAGCGGCGCTCCTTCCTCCCCGGTCATATTTCTGACCGCTTCTTTTAAAGACATATGAAGGGTGGATTTTCCTTCAATAGCGGTAATATGATCACCTGCTTTCAGTCCGGCTGTATCACCCGGCTGGCCGGGGCGGACATCACTGACAGTCAAGCCTTTTTCTTCCATATTTAAGGATATGCCTATACCGACAAAACTCTTTTCATACCAACGGATCTTCTTACGTACAGGGCTGAGATGTCTCTCGATTATCAATGTAACAGAACTGCCCTTTTCACCAACCAAAAGCTCGATCACTTTATCTATGGTTCTGTATTTTATAGTGGTACCCCAGATATTGACGATAATATCACCCGGTCTGATACCGGCTTTTTCAGCGGGTGTATCAGGATAAACAAAAGCTGTTCTTATGTTGTCGTCATATTTCTCGATTTCCAGGCCCAGAGTTTCTTTTAATTTTAACTTTCGGACCCGCCTTTGTTCTTTTTCTACAACTTCCCTTTGTTGAATCCTCTTCTGTCTCTGTTCTAAAAATTCCTTTCGACGCTCTTCAATTTTCCTGCGACTGTCTTCCGCTCTGAGAATCGCATCCTTAGCCTCTTCAAAATCCGGTTTTATCTTCAAAGCTTTCTTATAACATTCAATTGCTTTATCAACATTCTCTTTATCAAGGTACTCATTGCCCATTTTAAGGAAATTTTGTTCAGGCCGATCATATATAATGTTTGCTATTTGTTCTCTACGCAATGTTAATTCTCCATTAGGAACGCTGAGAACAATACGGTCATGGTATTTTTCAACAACGATTCCCTTCATTGTATTTCCATTTTTAAGAACAACTTTATCGGCATAAAGATGATCTGTAATGCAAAGGAGACAAATTACAGACAGAAGTTTTCTCACTGTATTTTTATTCATCAATATACGCCTCACTTTAAGAAAAACCTTAAGTCAATTCTACTATGGTCTCCAATATCACTTTGATACCAAAGTGACTTATATTACGTTATACACGTCCTGTCAAGAAAAAAATCACTATGTGTCGAGCCAAAATAGAAATGAGCACAAATGCTGATGGTTGCATGCTTACAGGTACGCGCCACAACATTTCTTGAATTTTTTGCCACTTCCACAAGGACAGGGATCATTTCGGCCGACTTTGATCTCCCCGCGTTTTATGGCTTTGACCAGGTCATCGCGTTCGAGAGCTTTAGCTTGTTGCTCTTTCCAATCCTCGGCAAATTGTCGCAACCGTGCGTCGGCATGTTCGAAAAACATCTTGTAAGACAGGCAAAAATGATTGAGTTTCTTATCTCGTGGGTCCCGAAGGCGATCTTTGGTACATCCTCCCCGGCAGTATTTCAACCATCTACAGTTCTTACAAGCTCTGGGAAGATCAGCCTTCATCTGACCGAATTCATCTTGGCGTTCGGAATTCAACATTTCGGTCAAATTTCCTTCCATTACGTTGCCAAGCTTCCATTCGGGCTCCACGAAAAAGTCACACGAATACACGTCGCCATTATGTTCGACAACAACATAAACCCCGCAGTTAGGCAGCAAAGTGCATTCAGGTGGTGACAAATCCACATAGTTATGGAGCACGGAATCAAAGTAACGAATAAAGGTCGTTGGAGCATTATCGACAAAATCGGTTGTCCACAAATCAAATAACGTACATAAAAAGTCACCATATTTTTCAGACGAAACAGAGAAAGGTGCTGCTCGCGTCGGGTTTTCTGGGTCCGTTTCAACACAGGGGATGAATTGCATGTAAGTCAATCCCAGATCCTTGTGAAATTCATAAATCTCCTGAGGAAATTGCACCGAGTAATCGTTTACAACTGTAAGCGCATTTACTGCTACGCCGGCGTCGAGCATGCGTTTGCCGCTATCGACAACGCGCGACCATGAACCCTGACCACCCAACATCAAACGGTAATAGTCATGGATGTGTTCCTGCCCATCCAGCGATAGTCCAACCAGGAAGCTATATTTTTGCAGAAACTTAGCCCATTTTTCATCAATCAAAATGCCGTTGGTTTGAAGGCCATTGCCGACGGTTTGTCCCCGACCGTAGCGTTTTTGGAACTCAATCGCTTTCTCGAAAAAGGGAAGCCCCATTAGCGTCGGCTCACCGCCTTGCCATCCGAAAGAGACGTTCGATCCAGCCCCAGTTATCACCTGGCGGATGGTTTCTTCTAAAATGGCCTCACTCATTCGATGGACTTTGGAATTGGAGAACAGCTTAGCCTTTTCCAGATAGAAGCAGTATTTGCAGGCCATGTTGCAGTCTGGACCTGCTGGTTTTATTAAAGTAGAAGTAAGTTGTTTTCGAGGCAGAAACTTCTCCTTATTTTGTGCCAGGTTGTTCCTTGTGGACGGTCTTCCAGGATAATCCCTTCTTTCCTCAATCTATCCCGGATGGTATCGGCTCTACCCCAATCTTTCTCTCGGCGAGCTTCTTCTCTCTCTTGGATTAGTTTCATTAAGTCCTCTTCTAATCTTGTCTCCTGGCCGCTTTCAGGGCTCAATCCCAGAACCCCACAAAAATCCCTTAACTCGGAAGCCACCCTGGTCACTGAAGATAAGTCCCCTTTGTCCAAGCGACTGTTAATCTTGGACACCAGGTCAAAGATTACTCCTAAGGCGGCGGCTGTATTAAAGTCATCATCCATAGCTTCCTCGAAGCGGGTTCGATAAATCGAACCCCTACAAGGCCGCGCCGCAGGTGCGCTAAGTTTCCTCCTTTCCACTTCCCGAAGGCAGCTGTCTATCCTTTCCAGGCTCCTCCTAGCGTTGTTTAGTTTATCATCACTGAAATCTATCGGCTTACGGTAGTGAGTGGAGAGGAGAAACAACCTCACCACACGAGGATTGCACTTCTCAAATATCTCCCTGAGGGTAAAGAAGTTTCCTAAGGACTTGGACATCTTCTCCCGATTTATGGTAACGAAACCATTGTGTAGCCAATATCTGGCAAATGGTTTCTTGGTATAACCTTCAGATTGAGCAATCTCATTCTCGTGATGGGGGAAGATGAGGTCCTGACCTCCGGCGTGGATATCAAAACTCTCCCCCAGGTATTTCATGGACATGGCTGAACACTCTATATGCCAGCCCGGTCTGCCCTTCCCCCAGGGACTATCCCAGGAAGGTTCATCCTCCTTAGAATGCTTCCAGAGGGCAAAGTCCAGGGGACTTCGCTTTCGTTCATCCACCTCCACCCTAACGCCTGCTCTCATCTCCTCAAGTTTCCTCTGAGAAAGCTTCCCATAATCCTTAAACTTTCCTATCTCAAAAAAGACATCTCCATCTACCTGGTAGCCATATCCCTTCCTGATAAGCCCTTTGGTAAGCTCTATCATCTCCCCGATATGCTCGGTTGCCCTGGGATATTGAGTTACCCTCTTAACAGTTAGTTTATCCATATGCTCAAAATACTCCCTGGTATACTTCTCAGCGATCTCCCTGACCAGCTCTTTCAAATCCTTCTGGGAACTCTTCTCCCTCATTTTCCGGGCTCTGGCGATTATCTTATCATCTACATCGGTGAAGTTCTGAATATAGTTGACCTGATAGCCTTTATATTCTAAATAACGTCGGATGACATCAAAAGCTACATAGGCCCGGGCATGTCCCAAATGGCATTCATCGTAAACAGTCACCCCACAGACATACATCCCCACTTTCCCTTTCACTAAGGGAAGGAACTCCTCTTTAGTACCGGTAAGAGTATTATAGACCTTCAGGCTCATGCGCTTATCTTACCACAGATTAGTTAAAGGAGACAAGAACTTTAAAATACCTTTGCTTTACAGATGACTTTGTGATAAAGTAATTGGGAAGAGATTGACATCCTCAAAGTAGTTGGCAGATCAGGAAAACAATGAGGAATCATAAACTACAGATCCGCCTGCGGCGGGCGGGCGGGCCACAGAGAAAAAATTATCTCGGTGTCCTCTGTTACGTTCTGTCTGCTCTGTGGTGTGGGCTTTTTCTTGCTGGTTGCCAGAAGCCACCCATAAGAGAGACCAGGCTCCTGTTGGGAACGACAGTCCAGATCACCGTTAAGGGGAAAGAAGAAGCTGAGGCCAGAAAAGCTATAGAGTTGGCCTTTAAAGAAATAGAGAGAATAGAGAACTTAATGAGTAAGTATAGGGAGGGAAGTGAAATATCTATTTTAAACCGGGAAGGAGCTAAGAGGCCGGTGAAGGCGAGTGAGGATACCCTAAGGGTCATCCGGGAATCCATTAGAGTAGGAGAACTTACTGATGGAGCGTTTGACATTACTATCTCTCCCCTGATGGAGCTTTGGGGTTTCTCTAAGAAAGAGGGGCATCTTCCCGGGGAGGAAGAGTTGAGAGAGGCTCGAGGATTGGTTAATTACGGCCGCATTTCCCTCAACGAGGAGGAAGGAACAATAAGGTTTGAGAAGGAAGGAATGAAGATTGATTTAGGGGGAGCGGCCAAAGGCTATGGGGTGGATAGAGCGGCAGACGTGCTTAGGGAAAATGGGATAAGCCGGGCCATCGTCAATGCCGGGGGCGACATGTATCTTTTAGGAAAGCCACTCGACCGGGACTTCTGGCAGGTGGGCCTGAAGCATCCTCGCAGGGAAGGAGAGATATTAGGACTAATTAAAGTCCGAGATGAAGCAGTGGCCACTTCCGGCGACTACCAGAAATATTTTATCTTGCAGGGGAAGAGATTTTGCCATATTATTAATCCGGTCACCGGAAGACCAGTGCAGAGTACATTAAGTGTAACTGTTATTGCCAGGGAGGCCATGAGAGCAGATGCCTTGGCCACTGCCCTCTTCGTCCTTGGGTCGGAGAGGGGGCTAAAATTAGCCAGTTGCCTGGAGGGCGTTGAGGCAATAATTGTCCGTGAGGATGATAGCGGGGAGATGGCCATATCAATGACAGATGGTTTAAGAGATAGAGTAACCATAACGAAGTGAGGGTTGAATGTATCGCAGGAAAATTCCAGGGATGGCCATTACCCGCCTCTCCATATATTCCCGGATCTTGGCAGGCATAGATGATGGAAGGACTATATCTTCTAAGGAACTGGCTGAGCTTTCTGGTCACTCAGATAGTCAACTGCGCCGTGACCTAACTTACTTTGGTCAGTTTGGCATTCCGGGGAAGGGCTATCAAGTTAAGGAGCTAAAGAGGAGAATTCACAGTATTTTGGGTATAGACCGAACCTGGAATGTAGCCTTGGTGGGAGCTGGTAACTTGGGTTCGGCCTTAGCCCGCTATAAGGGATTTGAACTGCAGGGATTTAAGATAAAGGCCGTCTTCGATAATAACAAGCGCAAGATTGGCCGAACCCTTGGAAATGTCACTATCCAGGATATGGAGGAACTTCCCCGGAGTGCCAAAAAGAGAAATATAAAGATTGCCGTTATCACCGCTCCCATGGAGGCTGCTCAGGAGCTGGCTTCTCTACTAACTGAAGCGGGAGTGAAGGCCATTCTCAACTTTGCTCCTGTCCGCATCTTCGTGCCCTCTAAGGTGAAGTTAGTCAATGTAGACTTAGCCATGGAACTTGAGAATCTGTCTTATTTTCTGGCCAAGGCTGGAAAGGGAAATGATCATTAACGAGGAACGACGGTCTAGATCACCATCGAGGATTGGAGAAAGTCTGGTCAGAGAAGGAATGATTACCAAAAGCCAACTCAAAGAAGCTTTCGAGATAGAGAAGCAGAAAGGCGGATTCATAGGTAAGATCCTGGTTGAGCTGGACTACCTCTCTGAAGAAGAATTGACCGGACACTTTGTAGAGAGGTACGGCTGCCCTTATCTACCCTTAGCTAACTACGAGATGAACCCGGAAGCGATAAAGATGGTCCCGGAAGCGGTAGCCAGAAAATATCTTCTCCTTCCCGTTGATAAGATGGGCAATCTCCTCACCGTAGCTGCGGCCAATCCTCTGGAAACAAGGGTGGTTGAGGCGGTAAAAGAACTGACCGGCTGTAAAGTGATCTCCTATGTGAGCACCATAAGTGCCATTGAGAAAGGTATAGAATTTTACTATGGTGAACTTAAAGAGTGAAGTTGAGTCCTGAGATGAGGGAATTAAATGAAAAGAAAATCCCCGTGTTCTCTGTGGTTAATTGGAGGTGATTAAACTATGGTTCAGCAGACATTGGTTCTCATCAAGCCGGATGGGTTGAAGAAATCCCTCACCGGGAACATCCTCACCAGGCTCTCGGAGACCAAGTTGGAGATTGCCGCCGCTAAGATGGTGAGGGTATCTCAGGAACTGGCTGAAGAGCATTACAGGCACATGAGGGATAAGCCATTCTTTGAGGAGCTGATAGAATATATTACAGGTGAACTTCATGAGCGAAGAAAGGTCATGGCCATGGTCTATTACGGAGAGGATGCTATCAGGAAAGTGAGGGAGCTGGCCGGAGCCACCAATCCGGAAGAGGCCAATTCAATATCCATCCGGGGAGCCTATGGCCGGGTTACTACCAAAGGGGTTTATGAGAACTGCATCCATACTTCTACCAATGAGGAAGAAGCAGAGCGGGAGATTAAACTCTGGTTTAAGCCAGATGAGATAATCTTTGATGTGTACGAAACGGAAGTAATTACCGGAAACAATGTCAAGGAAAAGGGCTGGAAGAAATAGGGAATGACTATAACGGAGAAAATCCTGGCTGCCCACGCCGGGAGAAAGGAAGTCGAGCCAGGCGAGTTCATTGAAGCCAAGGCAGACCTTCTCTTGGCTAATGATATCACCGGTCCCTTAGCCATCAAGGAGTTGGGCGATGATAAGGTATTTGACCCGGAAAGAATTGCTCTGGTTCCGGACCATTTCACTCCCAATAAGGATGCTAAGTCAGCCGAGCAGTGTCGCATCCTGAAAGAGTTTGCTAAGAAGCACCGGATAAAACACTATTTTGAAGTGGGCCGCATGGGGATAGAGCATGCCCTCCTTCCTGAGAAAGGATTGGTTCAGCCAGGGGAGCTCATTATCGGAGCCGATTCCCATACCTGCACTTATGGAGCCCTGGGGGCTTTTGCCTCTGGAGTGGGAAGCACCGATTTAGCCGCTTGTATGCTCAGTGGTAGAATCTGGCTGAAGGTTCCTGAATCCATTAAGCTCATTTATTATGGAAAACTGAAAAAATGGGTAACTGGTAAAGACCTCATACTTTATACTATAGGTGACTTAGGAGTTGATGGAGCTAACTATAAGGCTATGGAATTCCATGGGGAGGTTATTTCCCAGCTCTCTATGGATGGAAGGTTCACCATGGCCAATATGGCGGTAGAGGCTGGAGCTAAGAATGGAATTTTCCAGCCGGATGAAATTACGCTTAATTATGTCCAGCAGCAGTCACCCCTGTCTGCCGACAGGCAGGAGTACACCAGTTATAAGAGTGATGAGGATGCAACCTACGCCGAGATAAGGGAATATGACTGCTCTAAGATAAAGCCCCAGGTAGCCCTTCCCCCACTTCCTTCCAATACTAAACCGGTAGCTGAGGCAGGGGATATTAACATAGACCAGGCCGTTATCGGGTCCTGCACCAATGGGAGGATGGAAGATTTAAGATTAGCCGCTCAGGTCCTAAGAGGTCATAAGATTCATCCCTATGTGCGCCTGATTATCATCCCGGCCACTCAGAAGATATATCTTCAAGCTCTCCAGGAAGGGCTAATTGAGATTTTCATTGAGGCAGGAGCCGTGGTTACCACTCCTACCTGCGGCCCCTGTTTAGGAGGACATATGGGTGTTTTGGCTGAAGGGGAGAAAGCCATTGCTACCACCAACCGTAACTTCACCGGACGCATGGGGCATCCCCGAAGCGAAGTTTACTTGGCCAACCCGGCCGTAGCCGCCGCCTCAGCCCTGAAGGGCAGAATAACCCATCCTTAACCTCTATACTGAGGGCTTCAGGAAATACAATGATAAAGAAACGAAGCCAATCACAAAGCAATAAATTGAGAATGCCCAGAACTTCCTTTTTTTAACTATAAAGAGGAGAAGGTTAAGAAAAGAGAGGCTCAAAATTAAACAAACAAAAAAGGAAATGATCAGGGATAAGTCAAAACAAAAAAAGTTCCCCATTTCCAATAACTCTTCCCGCATCTCTAATACAAATGCTCCCAGGCAGAGAGGAATAAATAGCAGGAATGAAAATTTTATAGCTTTTTCCCTGTCAATGCCCAGAGATAAGGCAGAAGAAATTGTCATGCCGCTTCTTGAAACCCCCGGGAATAAGGCTAAAATTTGAAACAGTCCGATAACAAGAGAATTTTTGATATTTAAATTTGAATATGTTTTTGACGGTATAGGAAAGTATAAAAACACTTTCCTAACCACTGAAAATCGCAGTGGGAACCCTCCCCGCCAGGGGATTGAAGTTATCGCGAAGCGATTTTCTTGGAATTTGGTTAAAAATAAAATAATTCCGGTAAAAATAAAAGCAATTCCTATAAATAGAAATGATGAGAAAGTTTCTTCTATTTTTCCTCTGAAGAAGAAACCAAATAATGCCGCTGGAGCGGTGGCCACGGCCAAATATAACCACATTTTCCTGTATTGCCTGTTAAATCTAAGGAGGCAACCTATTTCTTTTCTTGTGAAAATAATAACAGCAATAAGTGAAGATAGGTGAAGCACGGTGAAGAAAAATAAGTCTGGCTGTGAAATTAGATTTGAAACTAAGGCTAAATGACCTGAAGAAGATATAGGTAGAAATTCAGTAGCCGCTTGTATTGCCGCCAACAAGATTTTATTCAACATTTTTTAACTATAGATGAACTCAGATTCATCCACCTTCGGCTCCTGTTCCTGATCTTTCCAGGGAGCTGCTTAAGGGGACCCAGGTGAAGTTTGATGTTAAAAGAACTGGGGGAGGAGGGGTCGAACCTCCGCTAATGGATCCAGAATCCATCGTCCTACCACTAGACGATCCCCCAATTTCGAGTTGCTAAGCCCGCTTTATTCATACCTTTGTTAAAATTGGAACAGGTGGGAAGATTTTATCATGTTGGAGGCTGGGTGGCAAACGTTAATTACCCCTCACCCTTAAGTTATTCCTGCTAAAAGGAAAAGATTGCGACGCAGGTTTTTATAATCCCCACCTGCCTCTTCTTTTACTTCTGTATCAAACATTTTCGTGACATCGTCATATTCCTCATTGGACAGGTCAAAATCGAAAGCCTTGATGCTCATCTTAAATTGTTCAAGAGAACTGACTCCTACGATCGGAGTGGTAACCGCCGGAGATTTCCTGAGCCAGGAAATTGCTACTTGGGCCGGTGATATACCCTTACCTTTGGCAAAACTCAATAATCTTTTAATGGACTCTCCATATCTCTCTAACCAAGTAGTCATTCCCTTGGTATCTACACGTGAGTCTTCCGGTGGAGGCTCTCCAGGTTTATATTTTCCGGCAAGCAAACCTCTCACCAGTGGTCGATAGACAGTTATAGCGATTTTCTCTGCTACTGCCTGGGGAAGAACTTCAACTTCCACTCCTCTCTCAATTAGATTATAAGGAATCTGGTTAGAGACCAGCGTTGCCCAGCCATTACGTTCAGCACAGGCATTGGAGTAAGCAAACAACCAGGCCGGATAATTAGAACAGCCCACAAACCGGGTCTTACCACTCTTTGCTACTTTATCCAAAGACCTCATAATTTCCTCAGGATTCATTTTCTCTTTCGGCCAGTGAATAAGATAGAGGTCAACGTGATCTGTGCCCAGCCTCTTTAAACTCTCATCAATGCTTCCGGCAATGCTCTTCCCATCTATGCCTTTATGAACTTTGGTTGTTATGAAAAATTCTTTCCGTTTACCGGCAATACTGCGCCCGATAATCTCTTC